>CALNBE010000307.1 GCA_937874455.1 uncultured Opitutia bacterium
GCGCTGACGCATAGGGCGCGGGCCTTGCGGGCGGAGGATTTCGAGCGGTTTGATCTGATCCTGACGATGGACGAGGAAAACTTGGCGGACGCGCTGGAGCGGTGTCCGCGGAGCGACTGGCGGGGCAAGGTAAAACCCTTTGCGGCGTATTGCCGGGAGAGCCGTCCGGGTTTCATTCCCGATCCTTACTATGGCGGTGCGGAGGGGTTTGAGCGGGTGTTGGATTTGCTGGAGGAAGGCTGCGCGACGCTGATTGCAGAGCTGCGCGAAGGAAATTGAGGAAGGAAATTGAGGAAGGGAAATCACGCAGAGACGCAGAGGCGCAGAGAAGTTCAAATTCAAAACGGACGTGGATGTTTGGCGGAGGAAATTGGGGAGATGGCCTTGAACCACAGATGGACACAGATGAACGCGGATGAGTGGCGGAGAGTGGATTGAGGAATTGGGGGGGGGGAAGTTAGGGAGGAAAGTTATGAATTGAGACTTGGGGAGGCGATGCTGCGGTTTAGCTTGGGGAGTGTGGACGGTGGGGGCGTTTTCTTTTATGTTTGCTTGGGAAAATCGCGGGAGAAAATTTCTTTTGGGGTGAAGGCGGTTGAGTTGTGTTTGGGAAATTTCCTTTGCGGCTCTGCGTGATTTTCCCCTCTGGGAATTTGGCAGAATGCGGGAGGGATTTGTCCGCGGAGGAAAATTTTTCCTTTTGACGCTTTGACGGAACGGCGCATGCCCCTTTGCTCTGCTTTCCTCGGAGAAAACGACGACCATGAACCGTGTTTACATCAAGACCTACGGCTGCCAGATGAACGAGCGCGACTCGGAGGCGGTGGCGTCGATGCTGCGCGGGCGCGGTTACAGCATTGTGGACAGCGAGGTGGATGCGGACGTGGTGCTGCTCAACACCTGCAGCGTGCGCGATCAGGCGGAGCAAAAGGCGATCGGCAAGGCCGGGCGTTTGCAGCGGGACAAGCGGCGGAACAAATTGCAGCTCCTCGGCGTGATGGGGTGCATGGCGCAGAATCGCGGGCGGGATTTGTTGGCGAGTTTGCCGGACTTGGATCTGGTGGTCGGGACGCAGAAGTTTCACCAAGTGCCGGACCATCTGGACAATTTGCTGGCGAGCTTGAAAGGCCTTGGCCCGCGTCCCTCGACGATCATTGATCTGGAGGCGGAGGCGGGCTCGCAAAACACCATTCGCGGACACGGCGCGGAGCGCAAAGTGACGGCGTTTGTGTCGATCATGCAAGGGTGCAACATGAAGTGTGCGTATTGCATCGTGCCGAAAACTCGCGGGGAGGAAAGGGCGCGTCCGATGGAGGACATTGTGGAGGAAGTGCGGGAGCTGGCGGCGAACGGCACGAAGGAAATCACTTTGCTCGGTCAGATCGTGAACCATTACGGCAAACGGGAGTTTCCGACGGTCGGAGGAAAAAGTCCCTTTGTGCAGTTGCTGGAGAAAGTGCATGCGGTGGACGGCATCGAGCGCATCCGGTTCACCAGCCCGCATCCCGTGGGTTTCCGGCAGGATTTGGTGGAGGCGTATCGCGACCTGCCGAAGCTGTGCGAATACATCCATTTTCCCATGCAAAGCGGCTCGGACCGGATTTTGCGGGCGATGCGGCGGCCGTATTCGCGGGAGAAATTTTTGCGGATCGTGGAGGCGCTGCGGCAGGCAAACCCGGCGATGTATTTTTCGACCGACGTGATTGTCGGCTTTCCCGGCGAGACGGACGAGGATTTCGCGCAGACCGTGACGCTGTTTGATGAAGTGAAATTCGACATGGCCTTTATTTTCAAATACTCGGTGCGCAGCGGCACGGAGGCGGAGGAAATGGGCGATACCATCGCGAAGGAAATCAAGGAAGCGCGCAACCAGGTGTTGCTGGAGCGGCTGGAGCAGTGGTCAACGGCCCGCAACGAGGCGCTGATTGGCACGGTGCAGGAAGTGCTGGTGGAAGGCCCCGCGCGCAAGGGCGAAGGAATGTTCATGGGGAAAAATCGCGGCAACCGGAAAGTGCTTTTCCCCGGCAACGCGCGGCAGGTCGGCGAGTTGGTGCCGGTGCGGATTGACCGGGCCACCACCACGGTGCTGTTGGGCGAATCTGTCTAAAGCATCGGATTAGATGATTTTTAATTGAACAAAATCGGGCAGGTGGGGTCTAGTTTTAGTGGAAAAATGAAACCCCTGAATGTCATCTTTGTTATTGGTTTTTTGCTTGGCGTGGTGATGCCGGGGCATGCGCAGGTTTTGTCTCCCGCTGCGCAGGAGTTTTCGTTGTCAAAAATTGGACAGGAGGGAGCGACGGAAACTGAGGCACAAGCGCAGCTGTTGTTGGGATTGATTCAGGAAACGGCATTTGTGACCGAGGAAATGGAAGTGGTGCCGCTGAATTCGACCCCGGCGAGGGTGTATTATGTTGACCAGGTGGTGCAGCGAGTTGATTCGCATAGGTATTTGATAGAAATGAGCCTGCGCTATCCGGATGGCAGCAAAATGGCCAATGCCGCGCCGCGCTCCTATTTATTGACCACGGTGCGGGAGCAAAGTTGGAGGGGGGCGGAGCGGCCGGGGAGGCGGATTTTTGCGGTCAAGGCGGGGACGGAAACTTACTTGGGAATGGACGGCAAGACGCGACGGGCGTCGGTGTTGCGGGAAGTGACTGCGGAGACTTTGGGATACCGCACCATTTTGCGGAGTGATTTGGATGCGGTGACGCAAAAAGGCCATGTGTTTCAAGTGACCGAGTTTGTGCCGCAACCGAAAGGCAAGCCGGCGCTACGGCGCATCTGGCATGTCAAGTGGTAGGGGAGCGGGGGCGGGAAGCGTTATTGACGGCGGCGGACTCCTGCTGCATGAAAATGGATTCATGCCGACTAATCCACCGAAGCCCCAGTACAAACGCATTGTCTTAAAATTGAGTGGCGAGGCGCTCAAAAATGCCAAGACCGGTGACCCCATTGACACTGGGGTGCTGGATCGGCTGGCAGCGGAATTGCGGGAGATTCACACCCTTGGCGTGGAAATTGCCTTGGTGGTGGGCGGAGGAAATATTTTTCGCGGGTTGGCTGGGATGAAGAACAACGGCACGGACCGCACCACCGGCGACAACATGGGCATGCTCGCCACGGTGATCAACGGCCTGGCCATCATGGACTGTCTGGAGAAGCACGGCATTCCGGTGCGGGTGCAGACGGCGATCCCGATGGACAAAATCGCCGAGCCATTCATCCAGCGCAAAGCGGTGCGTCATCTCGAACGGGGACGCGCCGTTATTTTTGTCGCCGGCACCGGCAACCCGTACTGCACCACGGATTACGCCGCCGCGCTGCGGGCAAACGAGATTCAGGCCGATGTGATTTTCAAGGCCACCAAGGTGGACGGCATCTACGACAAGGATCCGATGAAGCACAAGGACGCGGTGCGCTACGACACGTTGAGTTATGACGTGGCCTTGCAAAAGCGGCTGGGGGTGATGGACGCCGAGGCCTTTGCGCTTTGCCAGACCAATCACATGCCGATCATCGTGTTTTCGATGAGCGCGCCGGGGATGATTCGCCGGGCGCTGCTGGGCGAGCAGGTGGGCACGCTGGTGAGCTGACGCGTGCGGCTTTTTCGGCAAAGCGCGGACTGGGAAGGTTTTTTCCAGCCTTTCCTTGTCTTTCCCGTTTTGAATGCTAGGCCTGTCAGGACGCTTTATTTCTCATCAACCCACACACGCCACACTCATGGACATCAAAGCCATCATTTCCTCCGGGGATGCCGCCGCCCAAAAAGCGGTTGCGCACACGCTCAATGAATTCAGCGGATTGAACACCGGCAAAGCCCAGCCCTCCATGGTGGAAAATGTGACGGTGGAAGTCTATGGCAGTCAGATGCGCCTGAAGGATATCGCGGCGATTTCCACCCCGGACTCCCGCAGCATCGTGATCCAGCCTTTCGACAAAAACGCTTCCAAGGACATTGTGCAGGGCATTCAGGCCGCCAACCTCGGCTTCAATCCCGTGCCGCAAGGAAACATCATCCGCTGTCCCGTGCCGGAATTGACCGGTGAGCGCCGCCAGGAGTTGATCAAGGTAGCCAATCGACTGGCCGAGGAAGGCCGGGTACGGGTGCGCAACGTCCGGCGAGACACCTTGGAAACGCTGAAGAAGGGCCAGAAGGAAATCTCCGAGGACGACTTCAAACGCGCCGAAAAAGAAGTGCAGACGATGACCGACAAATGGATTTCCGAAATCGACAAGGCCCTGAAAGCAAAAGAAACCGATTTGCAGAAAATTTAATTTAGACCGCGGATTACGCAGATTAAAAGGATGATTGAGGTATGAGGCACGAAGCACTGACAGGTGACATCATCGGAGCGGGAATGAAGGTGCTGAATGTGCTCAAGCCAGGGTTGGACGAGAAGCTTTATGAAAACGCACTGGTTCTCGAATGGTGCGGACAGGGCCATGCGGTCGAGCAACAGAAGCGCTTCCCTGTTTTTTATGGAGAGCATCCGATTGGGAGGCTCGTTCCGGATTTGATTGTGGATGAAAAAGTCATCGTGGATGCCAAAGTTGTTTCCGCGTTTACCGATACGCACATCGCCCAAATGCTGGGCTATTTGAATATCACTGGCCTCGACACTGCCTTGCTGTTGAGCTTCAAAGAGGCGAAGCTGACTTGGAAACGAGTTGCCAATGAGCGGCGGAACATCCGCCACGCATCCGCGTCATCCGTGTAATCCGCGGTTTGTTCTCTCCCATTTACTTCCAAAACTTATGAATATTCACGAATACCAAGCGAAGCAACTGTTCGCCGATTTCGGAGTAGCCGTCCCCAAAGGCTATCCCGCCCAAACCGCCGCCGAGTTTGACGCCGCGCTGGCCAACTTCCCCGAGGGAACGGTGGTGGTGAAATCCCAGATTCACGCTGGCGGCCGCGGCAAGGGCACCTTCACCAACGGCTACAAGGGCGGGGTGAAAGTGGTGAAAAGCAAGGCCGAGGCCAAGGAGGCTGCGACCGCAATGCTCGGCAACGTGCTCGTCACCAAGCAAACCGGCCCCGAGGGGCGCAAGGTGCAGACTGTCTATTTCAACGAGGCATCCGACATCAAAAAGGAATACTACCTCGCCATCCTGCTCGACCGCGGGACCTCGCGTCCGGTGATCGTCGCCTCGACCGAGGGCGGAATGGACATCGAAACCGTGGCGGAAAACACCCCCGACAAAATTGTCAAGGTGCGCGTTGATCCGGCCATCGGCCTGCAGGACTACCAGAAGCGCCAGCTGGCTTTTGCCCTCGGCTTCAAGGGCGACCTGATGAAGCAGTTCGGCAAGCTGATCACCGGCCTCTACAATTTGTTCTGGGAAAAGGACTGCTCGATGGTCGAGGTCAACCCGCTCATCACCACGCCGGACGACAAGCTGATCGCGCTCGACGCGAAAGTCGGCTTTGACGACAACGCGCTTTACCGCCACCCGGATATTGTCGCACTGCGCGACCTGAACGAGGAAGACTCGAAGGAAATTGAAGCCTCGAAGTTCGGCCTGAGCTATATCGCGCTCGACGGCAACATCGCCTGCTTGGTGAACGGCGCGGGGCTGGCGATGTCCACCATGGACATCATCAAGCACTTTGGCGGCAACCCGGCCAACTTCCTCGACGTGGGCGGCGGTGCCTCCAAGGACGCCGTGGCCGGCGCGTTCAAGATCATCCTGAGCGACAAAAACGTGAAGGGAATTTTCGTGAACATCTTCGGCGGCATCATGGATTGCGACGTGATCGCCCAAGGCATTGTTGCCGCGGTGAAGGAAACCGGGCTGACCCTGCCGCTGGTGGTGCGCCTCGAAGGCAACAACGTGGAAAACGGCAAAAAGACCCTGGCCACTTCCGGCCTCACCATCGTCTCCGGCGACAGCATGGCCGACGCCGCGCAGAAGATCGTCAAACTGGTCGGCTAACCCTCAGCACTTTTTACCATGTCAATTCTCGTCAACGAAAACACCAAGATTCTCGTCCAAGGCATCACCGGAGATTTCGGTGGCCGCCACGCCAAGCTCTCGCTCGACTACGGCACCCAGCTCGTCGCCGGGGTTACTCCGGGCAAAGGCGGACAGGTCTTTGAGCACAACGGCAAGCAGGTGCCGATCTTCAACACGGTCGCCGAGGCCGCTAAAGCCACGGGTGCCACGGTTTCCGTGATCTTTGTGCCGCCTCCCTTCGCGGCGGACGCGATTGTGGAATGCGCCGACGCCGGACTTGACCTCGCGGTAGCCATCACCGAAGGCATTCCGATCAAAGACATGATCCGGGTGAAGCGCGCCATTGCCGGAGGAAAAACCCGGCTGGTCGGTCCGAACTGCCCCGGCATCGTCACGCCTGGCGCGGGGGAAAAGTCGAACGGTGGCTGCCGCATCGGCATCGCCCCCGGCTACATTCACCGCAAGGGGCACGTCGGCGTGGTTTCCCGCTCCGGCACGCTCACCTACGAGGCGGTTTACCAGCTCACCACGCGCGGCCTCGGCCAGAGCACCAGCGTCGGCATTGGCGGCGACCCGGTCAACGGCACCTCGCACCTCGACGTGATCAAGCTCTTCAACGAGGATCCCGACACCTACGGCATCATCCTCATCGGGGAAATCGGCGGCAGCGCGGAAGTGGAAGCCGCCCGTTGGATCAAAGAAAATTGCAAGAAGCCCGTGGCCGGATTCATCGCCGGGGCCACTGCTCCCGCTGGGCGCCGCATGGGCCACGCTGGCGCGGTGATTGGCGGCAAGGACGACACTGCCGAGGCGAAAATTGCCATCTTCCGCGAATGCGGCATCGAAGTGGCGGAAACTCCCTCGGACATGGCCGACGCGCTCATCCGCTCCGCCAAGGCCAAGGGTGTGGCGCTGGACTGATTTCCTTCGCAAAGGAAACCGCTATTGGGTTCCTGATACAAAAAACCCGGCGTAAACGCGCCGGGTTTTTTGTGCGATGCTTATGGGGATGGGGGTGCTTTTGCCTTGCGCAAAGATGTTAATTTCCAAGCGGGCCCGGTTTCCGATGCGCAGAGACAGTCGTGCAGCGGTCTGCAACTTCCGGGAAAGGCCGCTGGTGTTAGGCGGAGATTTGGATTGGGCCTGCGGGTTGTGGGTTTTCTCGGAGACAGGGCTGTGGCCTTTTATTTGGCCAGCTGTCTCTGGGTGGAAGGCCGTTCCTATTGGCCTTTGGCGATGAAAAACCCCCGCAGGCGATGCGGGGGTTTTTATCATTAGGCAGGGGAGCTGCTTTGATTAAAAGGAGACCCGTGCGCCGAGTTGGAAAAGGTGTCCTCCGGCGCTTTCCAGACGCTTTTCTTGGCCGTTGCCCAAGTCAAACATGGCGCGAGTGGTCCAGAGGTAGCGGTATCCGGCATCCACTGCCAGGTGCTCGTTGAAGGCGTAGGTAGCCACCAGCCCCAGACCTGCTGCGAAAACCAAGTCGGAGTCGGAGCCCGAGTCTGTGGGTGTGGATACTTTGCACCGGAGGTAGGATGCGCCAACGGAGGGGCCGGCGGAGAACTGCCAGCCTTTGCCTGCATAAAGAACGTAGCGGGCGGAGAACAGCATGGGCACCTCATCCACAGTTACTGAGTTGGAAGTGCCTGACTCAGTGCCCTTCATTTCCATCCAGCCCGATTCCAGTTCAACTTGAAATCCGGCGAGTTCGTCGATGCTCCATTCGTAGCCGACTGCGGCCATGGCTCCCCAGCCAGCTCCGGTGGTATCCCGGAGTTCTTTGTTTCCTGGGAGCAGGGAAGTGGCATTTGCCCGAATATAGAGCTTGTCGGCAAGCGTGACTGGCTCGAAGGCGTCGAAGTCGAATTTTTCGCGTCTAGTCTCGGCAAGGAGGGTTCCGGAACCAAGAATGATCGCAAGGGCGGACGAGAGGAGTGTTGTTGTTTTATTCATAGGGAAAAAAGGGTCTTGCAGTTGGGTAAGATGAAGAGCGGGGTGGCTTTTTCTTTGAGGGTAGCGGGAAAAGTACAGAAGCAGTAAGTCAATCGCATGAGACGGTTTTGTCAATGGAAAGTTCGGGTGTGGCGGGGTCTGCGGAAGGGGAAAACTGCTGTGAATATGTGTGCTTGGCTTCCGCTTGCGGCGGGTCGAGATGGCGAATTTGCCCCGTGAACTTTTGCGGGAAATGTTACCCGCGAGCCGATCCAGCCGTTGCCAATGTCTATGGACGGCTATCGCTATCTGTTTTCCCGTGCGGTGGAAAATGCCCGTGAGCCGTTGGGATGTTTCGGGATGCGGGGAAGGGCGGGTATCCGATCAACGCGCCGGAGGAGACCAAAGGATGGAGGAGTCGGCCTGGTCGAGGGAGGCGCAGCCGAGGACGGACATGGCGGCTTCCATTTCGGCGCGCAGGATTTTCAGAACGTGCGCGACGCCGACGGCTCCGGCCACGGCGAGCGCGTGGTTGGCAGGGCGCCCGATGAGCACGGCTTGCGCGCCCAGGGCCAGCGCTTTGAGGATGTCGGTGCCCCGGCGAATGCCTCCGTCGAACAGGATGGGCATTTTCCCCGCTACGGCGGCGGCTACGGCGGGCAGTGCCTCAATGGCAGCGGGCAGGGTGTCAAGATTGCGGCCGCCGTGATTGGAGACGATGATGCCGTCCGCACCCGATTCGAGGGCCAGCACGGCGTCGGCGGGATGGAGAATCCCTTTGAGAAGAATAGGCAGCGAGGTTTGTTCCCGGAGCCAGCGAATGTCTTCCCACGTTGGCGAAGCGTCGAGTGCGGAGCCGAAGAGAACGCTGCCGGGTCGGGCGTTCCAGGCCCCGATGACGGGTTGCTGGGAGGAGTTTCCGGGAAGTCCCCGCAGGTTGGCCGCCTCAAGGCCGGGAGGGATATGAAACTGGACGCGCTGCTCGCGATTCCGCATGCCGCTGACGGGCGTGTCGATGGTGGCGACGATGGCGCGGTAACCGGCGATCCGGGCCCGTTCCACCAAAATGCGGGTGGCTTCCCGATTCGGCTGAAAATAAAGTTGAAACCATAGCGGCGCGGAGGAAACCCGGGCCACCTCCTCCATGGACACGCTGGAAAGCGTGCTGAGCACCATGCCGGTATTCATGGCGGAAGCGCCGAGGGCCATGGCGGATTCGCCGTGGGGGTGGAAAAGTTTTTGGTGCGCGACCGGGGCGAGAAAAATTGGCGCCTCGAAAGTTTGGCCCAGCAGGCGGGTTTGGGTTGAGGCGGAGTTCAGGGGGCGCAGGACGCGGGAGATAAATTTGATCCGGTCGAACGCGGTGATGTTCTCGCGCAAGGTGATCTCGTCTGCGGCACCGCCGGAAAGGTAAGCCCAAGCATTGTCGTTGAGGTGTTCGCGCGCCAGAGGCTCATAGTCGCCAAGACTGGCGATGGATGGCGGAATGCGCACTAAGGGAGTCGAAATGGTCATGGGAAGGCGAAACGCGGAGGAAAATAGAAAAGGCGCAAGCAGTGGCAAAAAATAACGA
This sequence comes from uncultured Opitutia bacterium, assembly GCA_937874455.1. Classification (GTDB taxonomy): domain Bacteria; phylum Verrucomicrobiota; class Verrucomicrobiia; order Opitutales; family UBA953; genus CALNBE01. The sequence continues at coordinate 9,467 of CALNBE010000307.1, forward strand.
GATTGAGAATTTCGTTTAGGACCAAGGGTTCAGTAGCCAATGGGGTTTTTGCGCGGAGGAAATTTCAGCGCAGCTTGCGGGCGTGCAGGAGGACGAAGAGGACCGGAGGCGCAAGGGCCGCATCGCGCTG
>CALNBE010000308.1 GCA_937874455.1 uncultured Opitutia bacterium
GGATCCGTCATTGATCACTTCGATGATTCCGGTTCCCCGCTGCTTGATCGTGCAGCTGAAGGGCTGGATCAGGCCGACCTTGGCTGTCAGCTGGAATGCGCTTCCGGAGCTCGACCACAGGATTTTGCCGTTGTCGGCGTCCGTGAGGTCGCGGCTGGCGGTGACTTGGACGAAGGCGTCGGCATGGAGGCTGATCCGTTTCACTCCCGTGAGCTCCTTGTTGGAAACGGTCTCTGCCCCGGTCAGGGTCACGTAGCCGGTAAGGGCTGGCACGGCCGAGACCACGACCGCAGCGTCGGTGGTGCCGGTGCTTTCCACGGTCAGGGCGACTGCTCCGCCGGCCGGCACGGTGGTCACCGGGGCTCCGCTCCAGATCGTTCCCACGGGCAGGGTGAAGGTCCGGGGCGTTGCGTCTGCCTTCAGGATCAGGACCCGCTCCCGGCCCGCGGCGAGGTTGCTCCAGCTGATCGCGGTGTTCCCGGTCAAGTCGCAATGATTCATCCGCTTCGACCCCAGCAGGTCGAGGGTGATGCTGGCGCCGTAGGTGATCGTCGTCATCCCGGCCAGGGCGGCTTGAAGCACTCCGGCCTGTGCCCCGACGTGGGTGGGGTCGAAGATGTTGTTCAGGATCTGCCAGTTGGCATTGATGATCCCGTTGGTGTTGAGGGTGCCGGTGGTGTGGTTCTCCAGACCGGTGGGCGAAAAGATCATGGCTTTATGGGGTGATGCGGGTGGGGTATCCAAGCACACCGTCCCACGCCTGCATAAGCAAAAGCGAGGCGGTGCCGCCTGGGGCGGTGTAATCGAATTGGATCATGCCTGCGTCGGGGTCGAGGCCGTCGGTGCTGTCCGGGGTGAAGACCGGGGCGACCTTGACCGGCTCGGCCAGCAGGTCGGCGTTGGCTCCGTCCTGGGGCATCACGAAGAACTCGTATCCGTCCGGAATGGCTCCGGTCTGCGTGTTCAGCATCTGCTCGAGGTCGGCGTTGTCCTCCGACCCGCGGTTATGGAAGCGGGGCCTGAAGGTGACGTCCCAGTCGCTGCCGGCCACCACAGCTTCGGCCCGGCTGACTGCAAAGGCTTTGCGGGCCCGGTTGGTAATGGTCAGATTGCTGACCACGGGGTCGTCGGTCACCCCAAACCGGTCGTATGGCGTGGCCATGAAATCGACGGCTCCGTTGATCGGGATCTGGTCATACCGCAGCGTCATGACGTAGGGCACGAACTCGTAGACGAAGGCTACCGGCTCTCCGGCGGCGTGGTCGATGATGTCGGTTCCGAACTGTCCGCGGATCACCGCTTTGATCCGGACCCGGGCGGCGGTGCTTCCGGCCTCGGCCTGGACAATCTGCATGAGCTCGTCGCCCACCCGGAGCACATTGGTTTCGGATCCGGTGACGATATCGAGCGGGTCGGAGTCGGTCGGGGCGAGGTTGCAAAGCTCCAGCAGGTCTCCTCTGAAGCTCGGCTCTTTGAGCTCGATTTCCCAGTTGGCGACCCGGGTGATTTTGTTTCCTGCCGGAAGGCTGGCGACCAGTTCCCCGGTGGTGGCCCAGGGCTGCAGGTTCCCGAGCATCTGCCAGTCGTCTCCGGATCCGGCTTCGCGCCAGTGCACCGTGAGTCCCCGGGTCCGGCCATTGAGCCGTTGCGTGAAGAAGGCGAGGATGCGGTCGGCGTCGGTGAGGTTGATCGGCATTTCCACGACCTGCAGGTCAATGTTTCCGGCGTCGAATGGTCCGCTCAGGTCGTCGCCGTAGTAGAGGTCGGAATCGTCGTTTTCGGTCATGCCTTCAAAGGCCGGCACCGGCGGCGTGAAGGTGTCGATGGTCCCTTCCACCGGGGTGGCGTAGAGGTCCTCCACCGCGGTGATCTGGATTCCGGAGGCGTCCTGGTTGTCCACGATTTCGGCGACCCGCCAGAAGGTGGTGACGGGCCCGGCGCTCCACTCGGTCCAGACAAACGCGAAAAATCCGCCGGGCTGCAGCCTGCTTTCAAAGCGGTTCATTTTGGCCTGCATGGTGGCCTGTGGGTAGCTCATTTCCCCAATCAGGCGGCGGCTGGCCCGCTCGGTCACAAGCCGGCTACTGAAGGCCGGCAGATCGATGGTCGTGCTGTTGATCTTGCCCTGCGTGGCGATGCTGGCGTCGTCCTGCACCATGACGATTTCCGAGGCGAAGTTGTTCGCCCGGTTCATGAAGGTGGCGCGCAGTTCGTTCGGGCAATTCGGCCAGGCTGGCCGGCTGATCGACGGCGGCTCGGAAAAGTTGTCCGAGGTCAGCACCACCATCGGGGTGTAGGCGTCGCTCCGGTCCAGCTGGCAGCGGCAATAAAGCTTGTCCCCATACCAGACCACGGTGGTGGCCACGTGGCTCCGGATCGTTTCCACGGCCTCCGTGACGAGGGTCTGGCTCTCTAGGCTGAAGCTCATTCCGATGCCCTCGTCGGCGAAGTATTGCGAAGCCTTCACGAAGCTGGGCGCGTCCAGAAGCGCGGGGTCCAGTCCCTTGCCCCAGATCCGGTTCGTGAAGATCTCCCAGAGGATCGCGGCGGGGTTGGCGTCCCTCCAGGCCGGGTCCATCGGGTCGGTGCTGCCCCGGCACTCCATGCCTTCCACCGGGTCTCCGGCCGCATCGAGGCAGACCGGGATCCTCTCCACGTCGAAGGCATAGCTGGACGGAGCCGGCTGGTTCCCCATCCAATAATCCTGCATCACCGCGAAGCAGGTATGGCGGTAGTTGGTGTAGGTGGTCCTGTATGGGTCGCCCACGTTCCGGACTTGGTCGGCGGTCCCCTGGTAGAAGCGGATCGTGCCTCCCTGCTCTCCCCCGGCGCCGGTCAGCAGGGTCTCGCTGGCGACGATCTCCGGGGAGGCACTCCGGTCCACCGCGCTGAATTCCCCGGGGTAAACCCGCACGGCGTGCAGGGCGTCCACGGGGCCCATGCATATGGCGAGCTCCCACGAAAGATAATAGTTATACCCCACAACGAATTCCTCATACTCCTTCGGGAGCTTCTTCCCTCCGTTGCTCTTTTCGAGGAGGACCGATGTGTATGCCTGGATCTTCTCGTTGGCCGAGTAGGTCTTGCTGGGCGGTGGCTGACTGGGGGATCCCCCCTTCCCTCCGCCGCTGCCCTGCTGCTGCTTCGCGGCCTGCTTGTTGATGGCGACGTTGACCTTGGACGGGCTGTCCCGGTAGGCCTTCTGGGCGAGGTTATAGGCGACGATGCTCGGGTCGATCTGCTGGCGCTCCACGATGGGCACACTCCGGTATGTTGCGTTGTCATAGCGGATGATGTTGGCGCTCACACGGCACAGGCCGAAGACCACCGGCATCAGCACGCTCTCGCTCGCGCTGTTGATCTGGAGGCTGGCGGCCGCGGCGTCCTTGACCCCGGTCTGCCCCCCGGCGTTCCCGAAGCCGGATGGTGGCCGGAGGCCTCCCATCTTCGGGCCGGCGTATTTGGCGTTCAGCCAGGTGGACGTGACGGCGAAGGTTCCAAGGCCGACCATGGTGGCGTAGGCTCCAAGGCCAATCCCGGCGGTGAGGAAGCCGACGGCGATTCCGCCAACGATGCCGATGGCGTAATTCACCCAGGTGTTGCTGCTCATGGCAGCTTTTACTCTGTGGCCTGCTCCGGCGCAAATGCGAGGATGCCCTTCGCGGTCAGTTCTCCGGGGTCGGCTTTCAGGCCGGGCCCGGTGATCCGGATGAAGCTCTGGATCCGGCGGCGCCAATTGGCGACGGCCTCCGGCCCGCAGTATCCGCGGCCCGGGCTGTGCCACATCTGCCCGTCGATCACGATGCCCACGTGGTTCGTCTGCCGGCCACAGGTGCAGATCACTATATCGCCGAAGGCCGGCTCGGCCTCGGGCCCGAGAGACTCCGCGTGGAGGTGCTCGAGTAAAATGTCCTCGATGATGTTCCGGGCCCGGAGGGCTCCGATGCGCTCGTCGTAGGCTGGCAGGCGGGGCGGGGGGATCAGGCCGGTCTCGGTCAGCACGGCGGCCACGAAGTGGATGCAGTCCACTCCGACCCCGGGCAGGTTCATCCGGCTCCGGTGTGGCGTGCCACCGAATTTTGTCGCCGTGGCCCGGGCGGCGGCCTGGCGCTCTGGGGTCCAGATCATCCGACGCCGTTGGTTACCGGGTTGCGGTTCGGGACGAAGGGGAACCCGCCGAAATTGGCCTCGTTTTCGAACTTCCCGGCGCAGTCCTCGACGGTGTGCCGGCAGCCTGCGTAAGCGGTCAGGGTGCTGTTGATGGCGAGCTCTGGGTGCCAGTAGGCAAGCTTCAGCCGGGTGTCCGGGCCGACGTGCTCGCTCCAGGCGATGGCAAAAAACAGCTTGGTCACATCGTGCTTGAAGTGGCCGGCCTGGAACCAGTTCTCGTCCACATCGGCCTTCTGCCCTTCCACGACGATCAGCCGCTCGGCCCGGTCAACGCTGAGGATCTTCGTGGCGAATTTCCAGTCTTCCTTGTCGAGGTTGCAGCCGGGGCCGTAGAGCGGGTGGTTGCACGTCTTTTCGCAGAAGAACCGCGGAATGCTCCGGTCAACGAAGTATGGCTCGGGGGTCAGTTCGCAGCTGACCACCATCCCGCTGAAGCCGAACTTCGCGAGGATCCCGCTCTCGACGATCAGCGCGTTTTTTGTGAAGTCCACGGTGCCTTCGAGGCGCTCCTGGCTGATCCGGATGATCCAGGCCTTCAGCTTCACCGCGGCGGCCATGGTGAAGAACCGGCGCAGCCTCTGGTCCTCGGAGGTGATGCTCATCGTCACCCCGCGGTTTTCGAACCGGTCGTTGCTGGTGATCTTCCCGTGCTGGATCTGGCCCGGCAGGAAGGTCGCCGTGCCGGCCGGCACCACGGCGGTGGGAATGTTCTCCATCACGATGATCTGGTCGGTCCCGGTGAAGTATTGCTGGGTCCCGTCGTCGTGCTGGATCACGTAGGCGTAGGCCGCGCTGAGGTGCGGGCTTTGCTCCTCGCCGAAATACTCCGGCGGCTGGTTGCCGAGGGTCGTGCTCACGATGCTTCAGTGGTGAGGTCGCGGCCCCAGGAGCGGCGGAGGGTGAGGGTCAGCTTGTGGGTGCTGTCCTTCCGCTGCCTCTCGTCAAAGAGCATGTAATAATGGATATAGCTGCTCGACTGCGGGCCGCCTGAGAACCCATAATGCGCGTTGAAGGTGATCATCCGGATGTCGTTCCGGTTCCCGCTTCCGGATCCGTAGGTCAGCTTGAAATCCTGATAGAAGTTTCCGGCGGTGTAGGGCTCGGCCCCGGCGAAGCCTCCGGCTGCGTTGACGCTGTAGGCGTTGTTTCCGCTGTTGGCCGCGTTGGCCGCAGTGACGTTGGACAGGCCGGTCTCGGTCACGGAGCCGTCTGGATGCGCTGCGCTGGTGCCAAGCCAAAGCCGGGGCCAACCGGTCGGGGGCGTGGTCACGCCAACGGCCTGCATCTGGCAGGACCAATACATTCCGTATTGGGTAGAGCCCGGTAAGGCATAGTTTTCCAGTGACCCGGCTCCGCTGCTGAGTTGCTGGCCGCTGATGTAGTCATTCACGGCGGGGTTGTATTGGTAGTCGGATCCAGTGTTGGCAAGGTTGGCAAACCCGCCAATCAGCAGCTTCTGGCTCCGCTTCGTGTTGTTCTTGATCTCCCCTCCGGCCCCGGCCGCGGGTGGGGTGGCGCTCTTGGCAATCGTGAGGGTCGGACTGGTCGGGGTGGTGCCCACCGTCCACTCGCCGTCATACCATGGCGGGGTGGTCATGGCGTTGTTGTAGAGGTCGCCGAAGAACGTCCCGGTTCCGGGGTTCAGGGTGCTCTGGATGGTGATCGTGTCGGCATCCGGAGTGGTGTCGATCAGGAAGTTTCCGTTGTATCCGGCGGGGGTCATGCCCTTGATCACGACCCGCTGGCCGGCACTCAGGCCGTGGCCGACTGCGGTGATGGTCAGGGTGGTTGCGTTGCTGGTGGCAGCGGTGATCACGGTGCCCCGGGGCTCCTGTTGCCTGACTGTTCCAAAAACGGTTCCAGTTCCGGGATTTAGCACAGAGGCGATGGTGATGGTGTTGGCGTCCGGGGTGGTGCCCACCGTCCAGCGTCCGTTGTAGGCGCTGGGGGTCATTCCCTCGATCAGAATCACGTCGCCCGGGCTCCGGCCATGGCCGGTGGCCGTAATGGTCAGCGTGGTCGGATCCGACGTGGCTGCGGTGATCGGGGTCTTTGGCCGGATGGCGCCGCTGATGTTGATCTTCCCGCCGGAGACGTAGTGGTGGTTTTCGGGGAAGGTCACGGTCCAGGCGGAGCCGGAAGCGGTGATGCTGGTGATGCCATAGGGCCGCGGCCAGCCCGCGATCCCTCCCTCGGTGTTGACCACGTCGGCGCCCTGGGTGGTCATGTAGAGCTCATACTTCACCCGGAGCAGCTGGCCAGCCAGGACGGTCACGGCTCCGGCCAGAAGGATCCGGGAGAGCGGGCCGGCAATGAAGCGCTTGTTTGTTCCGGCTGCCTCGTTTCCGGCGTTGACGTTGCTGTTAACCACGAAGCTCGATCCTCCAAGGGTCGCCGCCTGGAACGAGGCGTTGTAGGCGGTCGCGGTCCATCCGACGCCCTGGAACCAGTCGCCCTGCTGAATGTAGTTGGAGCTTAGCCCGTGATTGACCGTGAACTGCGAAACCCCGGCGTTGGTAATGCTCGGCTGGAAGGCCGATCCGCCGAAGCCGATCTCGGTGTAATTCACCGACCCGGTCTCTTCGCTGAAGTCGTAGGTGCGGCGGTGGATCGTCTTCTTGTTGGGGAAGTCGAAATAATGCCATTGGCTCTTCAGGCCGTCCTCCCAGAGGAACTGGGGGTAAGTGTTGCTGAACTTCACCGGGGCCGTAAGTCCGCGCTGGTTCACCCGGTAGATGATCCCGGCCTGACTGGTGACGGTGCCGGTCTGGTCAACGGTGACCTGGGTGGCGCTGGTGTAGGCGGTGATCCGGCGCTCCACTCCGTTGTTGAACCGGAAGAGCTTGCCCACGTCCCCGGAAATGAAGTCCCGGGTTCCGGTGTCCCGGGTCAGGGTCGTCCCGCTCTGGGAGTAGGTCCCGTCGAGGAGGTCCTTGGTCGGCGTGTTCCCGGTCCCCGCGATGCAGGTCTGGATCATCTGCGCCATGGTATTGTGGTGCAGGGCGTCCAGACCGCTGTCGAGGATCAGGTTGTCCTGCCATGGGTATTCCCGGACGGTCCGCAGCACCGGCTGGCCGCGGCGGTGCATCACTTTCCCATTCCCCCGGCGGACCGGCTCCATGACAGAGACCTTGACCCGGCCCCGGATCGCGTGGTGGCAAATCAAATTAGGCTGGTTCATAGATTCCGGAAATGTTGATGGTGGCGTTTGTGGTCTCGGCCAGGGCGGCGGTCTGCTTCACGTAGAAGGTGTGCTCCATGTCGATGATGTTCAAGCCTGCGGTCGTTGCTTCTGCTGCAGGTTCCGGCTCCATGACCACGGCCTCGTAAACCCCTGTGAAGCTGAGGCCGGTGGCGGTGGTCTCGGTGAAGGCCGGGTGGATGGCGTCGACCGGCAGGCCGTCCGCGTAGACCACGGCGTTTTCGTAAACGCCCATGACCGTGACGATGGCTGTGCTGGTCTCGGTGAACGGCGGGTGGTAGAGGGCTTCAAACGGCAGGCCGTCCGCGTAGACCACGGCCGGCCCGTAGTCTCCGCTCAGGAAGCCTGCACCGGCCATAGCGTAATCCGGGGGCATGTCCACCGGCACTTCAGGCGGCGGCGGATCCGGTGGCGGAGGCTCGGGAAGCGGGGCGGACTTCATCACGGCCCGGCGGAACCCGGCGTCGAGGAACTCAAAATATTGGAACCCGTCCTCGATATAAATCCGCTTCAGGGTGATCGGCCTGGCCGGCAGGTGGGCGGCCACGTATTCGGTGCCGAAGTCGTCGCGCTGGAACCTATAAAAAAGCGTGTTGGAATTCGGCTTTATGTAATAGCACACCACGTCGCTGTCGCCGGTTTCGATGTTCGGGTCGATCAGCTGGTTGAACACGAGGATCGGGTCCAGTCCTTCCCATGTGCGGATGGTGGTGGCCGAGTCGTAAAACTGGCGGAGCTCAATGGTGGTAAGCGTCTTCTGGTAGGCAATCACTTCCCAGCCGTTCTGGTCGAAGGCCAGGGTCAGGTGGTCGGTGTTTACCTGGGTGGCTCCAAAGAGGGCCGAGCTCACGCCGGAGGCGTCCGGAAATGTGATTTCGCCGGCCGGCAGTCGCTTCAGCCGGATCTGGCGGTTGTGGGTCCACGCGGCCCAGCGTGTGAAGTAGAGTGCGTCCTGGCTGTAATGCAGGTTCAGCGGGCCGGAGGCATAGGCGGCCCGGTTGTCACTCGGCTCTGCCGGCGCCGGGTCCTGCGTGATGGAAACGAAGCCCAGGGACGCGTATTGGCTGAGCTCGCCCACCGGGTTGGTTTGGGTGATGGCGATGTGCTGGCGGATCCCGCGGAACTTGATTGCGGTGGTGCAGATCTCGGGCCGGGGCTGCTCGTGGCTCAGCCGGTCATCGAGGAACCGGGCAAGGTGGAGGAACCCGCAGATGGCTTTGGCCGGGTCAACAGTGAAGGTCAGCGTGTTCTCCAGATCGAGGGTGGTCTCGTCGCCGTCCTCGGTCGCGCTGATCACCCGGCTGGTGAAAAGGTCCTCCCCGGGCTGCCAGATGAAGATCTGCCTGCCGTAGTGGTCGGGCCTGGTGGCCGGCTCGGTCAGGTGGTCTTCCTCGTAATCGGTGGCCTGCACCGTCAGGAGCGTGCTGGCCAGGGCTCCGCCAATTGGCGGCAGATCGTTCCGCCAGCTGGGGAGGTAAAACGGATGGGTCCTTCCGCCCCGCTCGTTGAAGAACCGCTTCAGCTTCCGGACCTCGGCCAGCGTGTCGAGGAGGAAGGTGAAGTTGAAAACGTGGTCCCGCTGGATGGCCGGGAAGGCCACGCGCTGGCGTCCCTCGCCGATGGCGAGCTTGTCCTGGGCCATGGCCAGGCCATACTGCGGCGCGGTGCTGAAGTCCGGCACGAGGTCCAGGACGGGATAAATCATAGGGTCGTGTAGTTCAGGGTTTCACGGATCGTGGCCTCGCTGGCCTCCTGAAACTCTGCCAGTCCTCCTTCCCGCACACAAGCGCGGCACGGGTAGACCGGTGTCCCGCTGGTGAAGGCAATGCTTCCGCCCATGGCGGCCAGGACCAGCTGCCTCGTGTCCCCGCCGATGCTGTCGATTTGGCGGAACTGCTGGCCCTGGGTCGGGCTGTCGAAAAATACCCAGTCGCCCGGGGTGAAGAAGTCGTTGCTCCACTCGCGGTCAATGGTGACCACGTTTCCGCTGATCGTGGTCAGGGTGGTGCTGCGCTCGGTCCAGAATGGCACCCAGCATAGGGAGGTGATCTCGGCGTCGGCGCGCTTCCGGCGGGCTTTCGTCTGGGCGGCATTGAGGAATGCCCGGTAACTCATTTTCCACCGGCACCGGATGGCCCGTTGCTGCCTCTGCTCAATTCCGCTCCGGCTGGTCATGATCTCGCTGGCCGCGCCCTGCTCCAGGTCCACACCTTCCTCCCACGCTGGCTGCTGCGTGACAAAGAGGGGTGTGGTGTTGTTGGTGTCCGGAATGGCCATGGGTCAGGACTTGATGCCGAGGACCTTCCGGACCGTCGGGGCGTTGGCTCCGATGGCGTTGAGGATGGTCTGCGGGTTTGCGGCAATGCGGGCGTCAATGTCCTGCGGGTTCTGGACGTTGATGATGTGCACATCAGGGCTCCGCATCCCTTCCTCTTTTTTGCCGCTCAGGCGGGCGCGGATATCGTTGGCCTGGTCCTTGGTCAGGACGGTCTCTCCCCGCTCGGCAATAATCGGGACTTCGTTGGCCGCGATCACGCCGCCAGTGTGGTAGCGCTTAGCGCTGTCAAAGATGGCTGCCGGCACCTGCCGGGTGGGGCCGTCCCCGCCGACCTCCCCGCCAGCGTGCTTCACGCCGGCCCCGAGGCTGGCTCCGGCAAAGCTGGTGAAGGTCAGGCCTCCGGCCATGCCCATGGCGCTCATGAGGGCATACTGGACAACGAGCCGGGTGATAATCTGCAGGATCGAATTGACGATGCCCTTGGCCATGTCGGCAAAGGCCTGGCTGGCGGACTTGGTCCCGTCGATCATGGAGACGATCCCATCGGTGATATTCCCCTCGATGTTCTGGAGGATGGCGACCCCGGCCTGGTCGACCTGCTTCTTCAGGTTGCCCCACTCGGCCAGCAGCTTCTGAACTCCGGTCATCTGCTTTTCGAGGGCGGCCTTGGATTTCTCGGCCATTTCCTCCTGGGCTTTGACGAAGTCGTCGCGGGTCTTTTTCACGGCCCGGTCGTAATCCCCCTGGGCGGTGATCCCTGCGTCCCGGCGGGCGCTGATCCGCATGATCTCCTGGTCGTGGACTTCCTGGGCGGTCCGGTTGTTTTCCACCATCTGCTCGTTGGCTTTGACGGCGTCCTTCCAGCTTTCGTCGGATCCGGGGACCAGCGCTTCCTTCTTGGTGTCGTCGTCCCGCTCAATCATGGCCTTCGGGAAAAGGCTGGCCTGCTGATCCACGGCGAACTTGTCTTCGACCAGCTTGTTGTTGGCGTCGCTGGTCTCCTTCATCCACTTGGCGATGTCCTCGAAGGCCGTCCACATGCGGCTCCCGAAGTCCTTCATGGCTGGGCTCTCGTTCATGCTGCCGGCGTCGTAGGTCGGCCACTCCGGCGGGGCCGGCCCGACCAGCGGGGCGTTGGCTCCGCCCGGGTTGTTGGGCAGGTCCATGTCGCTGGGGAGCGGGGGCGCAATCACGGATCCGTCATTGCCCCGGGCGGCGCGCTCCCGGATGACCCTTTCCTGAATCTCCGCGGTCTTCTTGAGCCGGTCCATTTCCACGGCGTTCTGCTCGTCGAGGGTCTTCGCGGTTTTGAATGCGTTGAAGCTGGCGCCGAGGTTGGCAATGAACGGCGCGGCTTCCTCCACGCCTTTCACGATGGCGTCGGTAATGGCCCGGCTGAAGCTGGACCAGTCAATGTTCTTGATGGCCTGGCCGAACTCGTAGGCGAGCTTTGTGAAAAGCTGTTTGAGGTAGGTTCCGGTCGCGACCCAGTGCCTCTCCATCAGGTCGGCGAACGCGTCCCATGCGGCAGTCAGGGCGAGCTTCAGTCCGCCGTCGGTCTGGAGCACTTTGAATGCGGCCGGAATGTAGCTGACCACGCGCTGGATCTCCGGAGCGAACTTGGCGGCCTCGTCCTTGAGCTTTCCGAGGATCACGGTCAGGTCCTCCAACATGGGTTTCAGGGCCGTGATGATCGGCTCACCAATGGTGGCCTTCAGTGCCTCCCAGCCTTCATCAAAGGCAGCCATCATCCCGTTCCAGCTGGTGCTCATGAGCAACGTGGATCCGGAGGCCTTTTCGAGCTCTTTCGTGATGGTCTGGAGCAGCACCGGGAAGTTCTTGGCGTCCTGCCCCATTTCCATGATTTGGCCGGCAGCGGCAGAGCTCAGCACGCGCCATTCGCTCAGGGCCCGGGTTTCGTCCCCGCCCCCGGCGCCGCGCTGGAGGTTCCCGATCAGGCGGGTGATGCGGCTGGCCACTTCCTGAATCGGCTGGTTGGCCTTGCCCGCAGCGTCGCCCACCATCTGGAGTCCCTTCATGGTCTCCAGGCCGGTATTCTTCAGCGTGTCCAGGGCAAGGGCCGCGGTGTTGACTCCCGGCAGGTCAAACGGCGTGTTCTGGGCGTAGGTGGCGAGTTCCTGCATCTTCGCTTTGGCCTTGTCGAAGGTGCCGAGCACGAATGCCCACGAGTTTTTGAAGTCCTCCATTTCCGCTCCGCGGCTGATCGCTCCCTTCAGGAAGTCGAGGCTGGCGCTCATCGCCTTGAAGGCGGCCACGGCCCCGGTAGCCACGGCGGCCACGGCGGTAATCTTGACTGCCAGGCCGGCCCAGCCGGCCGCACTGTTTCCGGCGGCGTTCCCGGCGTTCCGGGCATCGCTCCCGGCGGCGTTCAGGCTCTTTCCCGTTTTGGCCGCGGCACCATCCACTTCCTTCAGCTTCCCGTGGATGGTGCCCAGCGCGGCGGTCACCCGCTTGCCTCCGGCCTCGGCTTGGGTGGGGTCAATGACGAGTCCGAATTTGGCGAGGTTCATTTCTTTTCCCGGCTGCGGGTTTGGTTGATGTGCTCCAAATAAACCCCATCCAGCGCCCGGCACAACATGAGGAAAGTCATTTCCTCTTCTCCCACCAGCGGGGCCAGGGCGAGGATGGCGATGGTCGGGATTGCTCCCACTCCCCCCATCCCGCCGACGGGCCGGTCGCTGGACAGAAGGAAGAAGGCGTCCAGAAGGTTCTGCTGGTGGGGAAGCAATTCAGGCTTCCGCTGCAGGGCTTCGGGGGTGTCGCCGTCCTCGGCGAGTTCCTCGAGGAACTCCTCGGAATCACCCCACTGGAGGCGCCACTCCAGGGCCGCTTTTGAGGGCGGCGGCGTCCTCCGCCACGGCCTCCGCCTGGAAGTTGGCCAGGTCCATGGCTTCCTTGAAAATCCATTCCCGGAGGTCGGGGATTTCCTGGAGCAGCTTCAGCTTGTTTTCCGGGGTGCAGGGGAAGGGCCCGTCCCAGTCGATGCCCTCCCAGTCGAGGATCACGCACTCGGCGTGCAGGATGATGGTGTGTTCCAGCCAGCGCTCGGGGTTCTTGTTCATCTGGCGCTGGTCCAGTCCCCGGCCGGCCCGGGCGGCGGCCTGCTGGTAAATCTTCGATTTGGTGCTCCTCAGCTTGAAGCGGGCACCTTCGTCTTTGTCGTAGTCGATCCAGGCTCCGTCCTCGGCGCGGTCGTTGAGGGCGAGGGAATTTAGTTTCAGTGGCATGTCGGTGTTGGGTTCGGGTTCAGGGTAAAAATTAGGGCCGGCCCAGCGTCCCGGACCGGCCCTTCGGTTTGATGTGGGCAGGTGGGTCAGGACGCGTCGAAGCAGTCGACGATGATGGTCACTCCGGTCTCCGGATCCATGATCGCGGTGTAGGAGGTGTTCAGCATCACGTCGGTGTTGATTCCGGTCGCGTTGGGGTCGCCGGTTCCAAATTTGACGCAGGGTATGGTGAAGGCGATTGCGGCTCCGTCGGCGCCGGTCAGCACGAAGCTGATCGCGCTGGAGTCGTGGTTCACGAGCTTCTGGTAAAGCTCGTTGCTCCGGAAATATGCCTCAATGTTCCCGGTGACGTCGATGGTTCCCCAGCCGATTTCGAAGGCTCCAATGTCGCCGATGGCGTCCTTCCCTCGGAGGTTGTTGTTGATGTTGATGCCGATGCTCTTGAACTTCTCGGTCATCAGGGTGCTGCCCTGGTAAATCTGGCCGACGTT
>CALNBE010000309.1 GCA_937874455.1 uncultured Opitutia bacterium
GCGAGGTGGAGGCGGGCATTTTTTCGCTGGCCGGCTGTGTGCTGGTTTGGACGGGTTTTGCTCTGACCTGGCGGCGGTTTTTTGGAAATAAAAAATCTGCCGGAAAATGATTTCCGGCAGATGACGAAGCAGGCGGTGTGTCGCGGAGGAATTATTCCTCTTCGGCGGGCGGCGGAACCGGGGCGGCTTCGGCGGGCGGCGGCGCAGGACGTTCGCCACCTTGGAAGTCGGGACGTCCGCCCTGACGCGGGCCGCGCTCGCCCATTTGCGGGCCGCGTTGCCCGCGTTCACCTGGTTGGAAGTTGCGCCCAGGAGCGGCCCGGTTGTTGAGGACAGCCTGTGGGTTGTCGCCGATCTTTTTCAAAATGGGCTCCACTTCCGGATCGGCCTTGATCAGCGCTGCTTTGAGTGCGTCGAGCATTTTCTTGCGGGCCGCGACGAGTTCCTTCTGGGCTTCTACGTAAGCGGTGTCGGTCTTGGCCTTTTCCATGGCGGCCTTGAGTTTTTCGGCCTCCGCTGGAGTGACCGGAGAAGCGGGCGCGGGCCGGGTGGCGTTGGGATTGCGCTGGGCGCGTTCCCGAACGGATGGCTGGGCATCGGGAGCTGCTTCGTCGGCAGCCAGGAGAGCCGAGACGGGGAGAGCGCATGCCGCAAGGGCGAGGGGGAGAACAAAACGGAGAGTTTTCATGATGATTCTTGGTTGAGGTGTTCCTCTTCATGAGGGACGCAGGAAAAAACCCCGTCGGAAAATTTTGGTTACATGAATCATGCAGGCGAAAACTTGCGGGAAAATTTTGGCGGGCCGGGATTGGCAGAATATTTGAGAAAAGACAAAAAAGCTGGATTTATTGAACAATGTTTCTAAATCCAGAGTTGCAATGCGTTGTTACCCCTCAAACCCTGCGCTGTCCCGATTGAGAAGACTCGGTGTCGCGTTCGCCCTGTCGGGCCTCGGCAGCTTGCTGCCTTCCACGTTGCCAGCGGCCTCCTCGACCACTCCGCCAGTGGGCTATGTGAAGACGACGCTGCTGGCCAATTCGGATACTTTCATTGGCACCTCGCTGACCCGGCCACCAGCTTATGTTGGCACGGTGGTGGGCGCTTCAGGCTCCGGCATCACGGTTAGCGGCGATCCGCAGTGGGAACTGGGCGCGTTCACTTACGTGGCGGGAGCGCAGCCGAACACCTATTACGTCCGCCTAGGTGCCGCGCCGGAAGGAGAAACAAATCCCTTTGAAGGAAGAACCTTTGCCGTGGAAGTTGCCGGGGCTAGCGAACTGATCGTCACCGACCCGTTGAGCGGCGATTTGTCCACCGTACCCGCCGGCACTAAAATCGAAGTGATTCCGTATTGGACCCTGAGCACATTGTTTCCTCCGGAAGACGCGGGGGTGACTTTTGAGGAGTCGCCGACTGTTTTTGATATACGAACGCAAGTTATTTTTCAAAACAGTGAGGCGAAGGGTATCAATAAACTTGGATCAGATGTATATTTTTTCTTTAATGGGCATTGGAGAAAGAGAGGAGAAAGTATTTCATTAGATTTTGACGATGTGTTGATTGAGCTAGGTGCTCCACTCACAATTAGAGGTGGGAATAGTAATTCATTCCTTTTCTATCTTCAAGGACAAGTGTCCCTTGGTCGCTCTGCGGTCTTTTTGAGGTCGGAGCAGGGAATCTTGCAAGACAATGTGTCTCATTCACAAATACCATTTGCAATAGCATTAAATTCTCTGGGACTTGTTGACAGCGGAGCTTTTGAGGAAAGTTCAACTGTTTTTTTGATAAAAGACTTGTTGTTACTGTTTTCAAATGAGCAAATTGCTATAAATAAATTACCTATTGATGCTTATTATTACTATGGCGGAGGATGGAGGAAGATTGGAGGAAATATTAATGTTGATTTTGGTTCAGATGAAGTTTCTCCAAATACGAAGATTGTTGTTAGAAAAGCGGTAGGAATGGATTCAAAAGTTTTTGTTTGGCAGTCGAAAAATCTTCAACCAAGTGAATAAAATGAAAAAATATTTAACAGTTTACGTGTCTTTTCTGATGACTGCAGCTTTTGCAGATGATGTGAGTTTTCTTATGTTGGTTGGTCCACTTAGAGATTCAAGCGGGGTAGAGCTGGCAGATGGTAGTCTTATTCAGATTCTTTATGTCAAAGATGGAGGAACGTCCATTTCAACAGATCAACTTTCTGCTGGAAATTTTTTGAATAGTGATGAGCAGTTGCTGTATTCCTTTAGTTTGGACTCTTCTACAACAGGTGTTGCAGGTTCGTTTAATGTTAATTTACCAGATTTCGAGCTAAAAGATGATCTTGTCGCAGGTGCTGCAATTTTTATGCGTTGGTGGCCAACATTAAATGTAACCAGCACTTCTCCGTCCATTGGAGATGAGTATGGGCAAACAAATCCTCTTTTTGTGGTGGGTTGGAACGTCCCTTCTTCGGGAGAGATAAGTCTAAACTATTTCGATACTCTTGTCGGCGGAAATGTTCCAACGGGGGATATGAAAGCCAACTACCAGGTCGTTCCGGAGCCTTCGACGTATGCGTTGGGAGGGGTGGTGTTGTTGGGCGCGTTGGTGGCGGTGCGGCGACGGAAACGGG
This sequence comes from uncultured Opitutia bacterium, assembly GCA_937874455.1. Lineage (GTDB taxonomy): Bacteria > Verrucomicrobiota > Verrucomicrobiia > Opitutales > UBA953 > CALNBE01. Next base: position 2,615 of record CALNBE010000309.1, read on the forward strand.
GCTGAGTCGCGGAGGAAATTGGCTTCAAAGAAAAAGGCGATGTGTGGATGCATCGCCTTTTTTGTGGGGAGAGAACGTGTTGATGGGGAGGAGTCAGCAGACGCCGCGTTTGGAGGATTCGTAAAATTCGACCAATTTTTGGGTGTGGGGCGAGGCGAAGAGAGCCGCGTCGGCGCGGATTTTCTCCAAGGCTTGGGTGCGGTTGAGTCCGCTGCGATAGATGGTGCGGTAGAGTTTGCTGACCACCGCGATTTCCTCCGGGGAGAAGCCGCGCCGTTCGAGGCCGACCTTGTTGATCATGCGGACTTCGGTGGGCTCGCCCTCGGCGATCATGAAGGGCGGCACGTCCTGACTGGTGCGGGAGCAGGCGGCGATCATGGAGTGGGTGCCGATGCGGCAGAATTGGTGGACTCCGTTGCCCCAGGCGATCACTGCGTGGTCGCCGACGTGAATGTGGCCGGCGAGGGCGGAATGGCCGCTCATCACGATGTGGTCGCCGAGGACGCAGTCGTGGGCGATATGGGTGTAGGCGAGGAGGTTGTTGTGATTGCCGATGATGGTAAATTCGCCGTCATTGGTGGCGGGATGGACGGTGACGTATTCGCGGAAGACGTTGTCATCGCCGATGCGCAGGCCGGGGACGCCGCCCTTGTATTTCAAATCGTGGGTTTTGCCGCCGATGAGGGCGTAGGGAAAAACCTCGTTGTTTTTTCCCATGAAGACCAGCCCCTCGACGGTGGCGTGGTGGTGGATGTTGCAACCGTCGCCGAGGGTGACTTGGGCGCCGATGTAGGCATAGGCGCCGATGGTGATATTTTCGCCGAGGGTTGCGCCATCCTCGATGATGGCGGTGGGGTGAATGTTGGCAGGCATTGGGCGGGCAGAGGGTTATTCGTCGTCACCGGCATCCATCACGGTGAACATGATTTCCGCGGAGGAAACCACCTCGCTGCCGACGGAGCAGGAGCATTCGGCGATGCCGATTTTGGCGCCGCGGGTTTTGACCAGTTTGGCGCGGATGACGACTTGGTCGCCCGGGGTGACGGCGCGGCGGAATTTCACTTTGTCGGCGCTCATGAAGTAGCAGACCTTGTTATCGTTGGAGGTCAGGCGGAGCATGAGGAAGCCGGCGGCTTGGGCCATGGCTTCGAGTTGGAGGACTCCCGGCATGACGGGGCGGCCGGGGAAGTGGCCTTGGAAGTAGGGCTCGTTGATGGTGACGTTCTTGATCGCGACCAGTTCGTTTTCGTTCACAATTTCCGTTACCCGGTCGAGCATGACGAACGGGTAGCGGTGCGGGATAAGGTTGAGAATCTGGCGGATGTTGATGCCGTCGGTGAGCGGGCCGACGTGGGTTGGCGTGGCCTCGGTGGAGGGCTTTTTTTTGGCCTTCGGATTGAGGGATTCCTGCCATTGTTCGTGGATGGCGGCGGAAAGTTTGGCGTTGAGCGCGTGCCCGGTGCGGACGGCGATGATGTGGGCCTTGATGGGAATGCCGATCAGGGTGATGTCGCCGACGATGTCGAGGATCTTGTGGCGGACGAACTCATCCTTGAAGCGCAGGGCTTCCTTGGAGACAATTTTGTCGCCCTTGATGACGATGGCGGAGTCGAGGGAGCCGCCTTGGATGAGGCCTTTTTTGAGCAGTTCCTCGATGTCTTCGTAAATGGTGAAAGTGCGGGCGGCGGCGATTTGCGCCTGAAAGACCTCGGGGTCGATGTCGATGGTCATGTGCTGGGTGTGAATCCCGCGGTCATCGGCGGAGGTGCAGGGGATCCGCAGGCCGTCGTAGGGCAGGGCGATGATGGAGCGGTTGCCGTCGGTGATGGTGACGGGGGTTTTTACCGCGAAGTAGGCGCGTTCCTTTTCCTGGTCGATGGGTTCGGCTTGGTGGATCAGGTTGACGAAGGGGCGGGCGGAGCCGTCCATAATTGGCGGCTCGGAGGCGTCCATTTCGACAATGGCATTGTCAACGCCCATGCCGCTG
>CALNBE010000310.1 GCA_937874455.1 uncultured Opitutia bacterium
CGCCGTGTTTTCGGATCACGCAAAGGGCGCTGGGCGTGCCGCCGGTGGGCTGCGCGGCGTATCCGGAGGGTTTGTTGGAAAAGCATCCGCAAGTGCTGGCGGAGCCGGGATTGCTGCGGCGCGTGGCGGAGCCGGACGCGGTGAACATGCCCGGAGTTTTTGCCAAGTGGGAATCGGGGCGGCACCGCAGTGCGTGAGGCGGGCAAAGGAAATTGACCACGGAGGAAATCTTTTTGGAGGGCAAATTTGCTTTCCGGCTTCCGGTTGGCAGGGAAGGTGATTTGCTGGGCGGATGCCTTTTGAAACAACATTTCCCCGGCGGGCCTGGGTGGAGATCGACCTGGCGGCGTTGGAGCGGAATCTCGGAAAAATCAAGGCGGCGCTGCCGGGCCATGTGCGTTATGTGGCGGTGGTGAAGGCCGACGCCTACGGACACGGCATGGGGCAGACGGTGGCGCGTTTTTTGCAGTGCGGCGTGGATTGCTTTGCGGTGGCGAATGTGCGGGAGGGCGCGGATGTGCGGGAGCTGGGCAGCGGCGCGGACATTCTGGTGCTCGGGGCGACGCTGCCGGAGGAAATGCCGTGGCTGGTGGAGTATGATTTGACCGCTGCGTTGTCGTCGGAGGCGGAGGCGGAGGCGCTGGAGGAATTGGGCAGGAAAACCGGCCGGCGGCTGCCGGTGCACATCAAGGTGGACACGGGCATGGGGCGAATGGGCGTGTGGCACGCGGCGGCGGGGGAATTGGTGGCGCGGGTGCTGGCGAGCGAGTGGTTGCAGCTCCGGGGGATTTTCACGCATTTTTCCAGCGCGGACAGCGACGCGGAGTTTACTGCGGAGCAAAGGCGGTTGTTCCTTGGCGTGGTGGAATTGATTCCTTCGCGAGCGCGGGAGGATTTGTTGATTCATGCGGACAACAGCGCGGGGCTGGAGACCTTTGCTGCGGACGGCGGTTTCAACGCGGTGCGGGTCGGCCTGTTGCAATACGGTCTGCCGCCGCGGGCGGGTTCGTTGCTGGAGCGGCTGCATCCGGAGCCGGTGCTGAGTTTTTACAGCCGGATCGGGCTGGTGAAAAATCTGCCCGCGGGCACGAGCATCAGCTACAATCGCACCTGCCGGCTGGAGCGGGACGCGCGGGTGGCGGTGGTGACGGCTGGATATGGCGACGGTGTGCCGATTTCGCTGAGCAATCGCGGGCAGGTGCTGGTGCGGGGGAAACGCTGCCCGATTTTGGGCCGGGTGACGATGGACCAGACGGTGATCGACGTGACGGCGGTGCCGGAGGTGGCACCGGGGGATGTGGTGACGTGGATCGGAAGCCGGGACGGCGCGACTATCGCGGTGGGGGAATTTTGCGCGTGGTCGGGAAATATCCCGTGGGAAGTCTTTTGCTCGATTACGAAGCGCGTGGACCGGGTTTACCGGACGTTGCGGATTCAGTGAACGGCGGTTTTTAGCAGGGCCAGGGTGCGCCCGGTGGCTCCGCGGTTGCGCGTGTGCCAGGCCAGGGCGTTGCCGCCCTGAAGGAGCCGGGATTGGGGATCGGCAAGGAGGCGGAGCAAAATTTCCTTTGCCTGTTCGGGTGAGGCGACCCGGACTGCCGCGGCGGCGTTTTCCAGTCCTTGGCAGATGGCGCGGAAATTGGACATGCGCGGTCCGTAGATGATCGGCACGCCCAGCGCGGCGCACTCGACGGGAGTTTGCCCGCCCTCGTGCGGCGGAAGACTTTTGCCGATGAATGCCAGATCGGCCACGGTGGTCAGATCGCGCAATTCGCCGGTGGTGTCGGCCAGGCAGATGTCGGCGGAAAAGGGCGCGGAGGAATGTTGGGAGCGGAGGAACCATTGCCACGGTGAGGCGGCGAGCAGGGTGCTGATTTCGTGGCGGCGTTCGGCATGGCGTGGCACGAGGAGCAGGCGGAGAGGAATGGCTTGCTGGCGGGCGGCTTGCAGGACGTTCAGCAGCAGTTTTTCCTCTCCCGGCCAGGTGGAGGAGCCGAGGAGCACCAGCGGGATTTTCCCTGCGACGGGATCCGCCAGGCCGAGTTTTTCCAGTAGCACTTGCCGTTGCGCGGCGGAGGGCATGTCGCCGCCACCGACATCGAATTTCAGGTTGCCAGTGACGGTGATTTTTTCCTCCGGGACCCCCAGCCTGGCGAAGCGTTGCGCGTCCTCGGCGGACGAGGCGCCAATGGCCCGCAATGTGCCGAGGAGCGGGCGCGCCAATGCCTGCAGTTTTTGGTAACGGCGGAAAGAGCGGTCGGAGAGACGGGCGTTGATGAGGAAGGCCGGGATGTTTTTCCGGAGGGCACGGTGCAAGTGTTCGGGCCAGAGTTCGCCCTCCATGAGCACGATCATGTCGGGCTGGATGCGCTGCCAGGCCAGCCAGTTGCACGGCCAAAAATCGAGGGGGAAAATGCCGGTGGCGAGGGTGAGCGGGGCGAGCTTTTCCCGGGCGATGGCGTAGCCCGTGCTGGTGGTGGTGGTGAGGACGATTTCCAGGCCGGGATCGGTGTGCAGTTCTTGCAGCAAGGGCGCGATGGCATTGATTTCGCCGACGGAAACCGCTTGAAGCCAGAGGCGACGCACTCCCGGTTTTTTTGGCGGTAGCGGACTGAAAAACCCGAATCGGTGCTGGAAATCGCGGCTATAGCCGCCGCGTTTCAACATTCGGAGCAAATAATAGGGTAGCATGATGCCCAATGCTGGGAGGAAGAGCAGCCGATAAAGCCAAATCATGCGGAGGAATTATGCGTTCGGGGGCGCGGAGGAAAGGGAAAATGCGGGAAATCCGATTGAAACAGAAGTGGCTAAAAAGTGCGGTGATGAGGAATTTTGATAAGAATACTGCCAAAAATAATTATGATTTTTTGAAAAATCAGGGAATTTTTTTAGATAAAGATTTTATTTTTGACAGAAGTCTATTTTGGAAGAATTTAAATGAAAAAGGGTTATGTATTAAATAGGAGAAAAGGTCTTATTCTGACTATTAGGTTTCCTTGTTGGTTTATATTTAATTAATTTTTTTATTTCAAAGAGGGAAAGAATATGCGGTAATCACCCCATCACTTTAACAGGATTTGCTTGGTCGTATTGGCCAAGTAAAGGCAGTAACAGAATAGGTAAGGTAGGGTCGAAGCCGGTCTTCAAATAATGGAGACCGGCTTCATTTCTTTGGAGAAATGGCTTTGGTGGGGATATTTGCGGGGACGAGTGATTTTGGTATGAGTGGGCGAATGCGGATTTTGTGCTGGTTGCGGCAGCGGTGGGAGCGGTGGCGGACGAATTGGGCCGCGGCGCTGGCGCGACGGCGATCGACCGGGTGGCAGGGCGAGGCGGAAGCGGCGCGTTATTTGCGGCGTCGTGGGTGGCGGATTGTGGCGCGAAACTGGCGGGCGGGGCGGGATGAACTGGATATTGTGGCGCGGGACGGGGAGAACTTGGTGTTTGTGGAGGTGAAGACGCGGCGGGTTCCGGAGAAAATGTTGGATGCGGCGGGTCTGGGCTTGCGTGCGGTGGATGCGCGGAAGCGGAAGGCGTTGCTAAGAGCCTGTCGGGCGTATTTGGCGGAGCTGCGTCACCGGCCGCGGCATTTTCGATTCGATGTCATTGAAATAAAAATCCATAAAAACGGGACACGGGATTTGCAGCATCACCAAGGCGTGCCACTGTTCCCCAAATTTTTCCAATCGAAGACCCATGGCTGACCACTCCGAACGACACCCATTTCTTTCCGGCCTGAGCAAGCATCGCGGCGCCCCGGCCACCTGTCTGGTGATTTTTGGCGCGTCAGGGGATTTGACGGCGCGGAAGCTGCTGCCGGCGCTGTTCAATCTGGGTGCGGACAATTTGCTGCCGACGGAGTTCGCCCTGATCGGTTTTGGCCGCAAGGCGCTGCCGGACGAGGCTTTTCGGGAAATGGCGCTCAAGGACATTGGTCGCTATTCGCGCCGCCCATTTCGTCCGGAAATCTGGCAGCGGGTCGGAGAAAACACTTTTTATCAGTCCGGCGGCTATGATGAACCTGCGGCTTTTGCGTCCTTGAAGGAAAAGATCGAGGCGGCGGAGAAAAAATTGGGGCGGGCGTTGCAGCCGGTTTTTTACATTTCAACGCCGCCGAACGTGTTCGAACCGATCTTGGAAAATTTGGGGAAATGCGGTCTGGCGCAGCGCGGGCTGGGCACTGCGGCGGAGGCCAAGGTAATCATTGAAAAACCCTTTGGCCGCGACCTAGCCAGCGCGCAGGAATTGAACCGCTGCATCACCCGTAATTTCTTGGAGCGGCAGGTGTTTCGCATCGACCATTACCTCGGGAAGGAGACGGTGCAGGACTTGCTGGTGCTGCGTTTCGGCAACTCGATTTTTGAGCCGTTGTGGAATCGCAATTACGTGGACAATGTCCAGATCACCGTGGCGGAGGAACTGGGCGTCGGCACCCGCGGCGGTTATTATGACAACAGCGGGGCGACGCGGGACATGATCCAAAACCACACCATGCAACTGCTGGCGCTGACTGCGATGGAGCCGCCGGTGACGTTGGACGCGGAGGACATCCGCAACGAAAAAGTGAAGCTGCTCAAGGCCATCCAGCCTTTGCGCCTCGACCCGGACCGGGGCGACGCCATCCGGGCGCAATACGTCGAAGGATTGGCGGACGGAGAAAAAGTGCCGGGGTATTTGCAGGAGGAGGGCATTGCGCCGAATTCCACCACCGAGACTTTCAGCGCGTTTCGCCTGAACATCAACAACTGGCGTTGGGCGGGCGTGCCATTTTACCTGCGCTCGGGCAAGCGCATGGCCCGGCGGGTGAGCGAAATTGCCATCCAGTTTCGCCCGCCGGTGGGCGGTCTTTTCTCCAGCGACACCCGCTATGAATTGTCGCCGAACCGGCTGGTGATCCAGATTCAGCCGGACGAGGGGGTGACCCTGACCACCAATTCGAAGGTGCCGGGGTTGGAGCCTCGCACTCAACCGGTGAAGATGAATTTCCGCTATGCGACCACCTACGGATCGAATACGCCGGAGGCGTACGAGCGGCTGATTTTGGACTGCATGGTCGGGGATCGCACCCTGTTCATTCGCGGGGACGAGACGGAAAGCTCCTGGCGTTTGTTCACGCCGCTGTTGGATTTTTGGAAGGACAGCGGACGGCGCGGTTTGGAAACCTATGCAGCCGGCTCGTGGGGTCCGCTGGCGGCGGATCGTTTGCTGTGGAATCTTGGTCACGGCTGGCGCAATGTCGGTCGCTGAGCTTTCCGCGAATACCAACGCACAGAGCAAAATGGACTCCTCCCTTTTTTCCTCCCTGCCCGGAACCTCGTTGCGCGTCGCTGAAGTTATGCCGGCGCTGGCGCGGGAGTGGGGAACGGAGCAGGCGCAGCCGGAGATGGCGGTGCGGGCCTCGCAGATGAATTTGATTCTGCATTTGGGAACGGCTGTGGGCGAGGATGATGCCCGCCGGCAATGGGAAGGGGCGATTGAACTGGCGCACCGTTATCCCTGCCGGATCATCATTCTGTGTCCGGACCAAGTTGTTGCGGCGAACGTACCGTTGCAGGGGAAATTGTACGTTGGCTGCTTTGTGGACGCGGAGAAAACGGAGCACCATTGCTGCGAGGTGCTGTCGCTGGGGTACCCCTTGCACGGCTATTCCTCTGCGTTGCTGGAGAACCAACTGTCGGTGTGGAAGGAAAGTGACCTGCCGACTTATCACTGGTTTCACGGCATGACGGCGGAGGAAATTGGCCGAAGTTGGCTGCCGCTGGTGCGTAATTGTCGGCGGGTGCTGTTTGATTCCTCGGTGGACGAGGGCGAATTTGCGGCGATTCCCTGGCCGCAGCCGCAGGCGACACGGGATTTGGCGGAGGCGCGATTGCTGACAACCCGGCAGGCGTTGGGGCAGTTTTTGAGTGGTTATGCGCCAGCGCTGCTGGCAGGCGGATTGGAGTCGGTGACGGTGCGGCATTGTGCCCATCGGCGGGGGGAGGCCCGGCATTTGTTGCGCTGGATGCGGCAGTGTCTGGAGGCTTGCGCGGAAGAGGGGGGCGGGGCGTTGTCAGCCAAGTTCCGCGCGGAGGAAGTTGATGCTGAGGAATTTTGCCTGGCGGTGGAATGGCAGTATGCGAACGGGGCGTTTTTCCGCTGGCGGCATGCCCGGAAGGGAAATGCCGCGCAGGTGGAAACCAACCTTGGAGGGCCTGTTTGCGCGCACCCGATGCGGGTGCCGTTCCCGGATTTACCGCACGCCTTGGCCGAGGCGCTTTTCTTTTGAGGAAGGGGCCTTGCTCCGGTTGCTGGGGCGACCCAGCGGGGTAGTTTCCCCTTCGTGCCAAACGCCAAAGGTCGTGTAGGCGATGGGCTGCTCGGGGATGCCAAATTCGTTGCGAAGCAGCTGCCCCACCAGCATGCGCATGCCTTCGGCTCCATCGTGCTCGTGGTTTTGGAAAATGCCGCTGAGATGGCCGCGCGGCGAGACGTCGGTGCCGACGAAGCTGAGGTTTTCCGGAATCTTCGCGGGGGAAATTTCGTTCTTTTCAATCATCTCATGGACCAAGCTGCTGATGATCACGTCCGGTTTTTCCTGCTCAATCCAGCGGGTGATTTGCTGGCCCGATGGTTTTTCCAAGATGAGCGGTGCCAGCCTTTGCCCGGCAGGGATGCTGTGTTGGCAGGCGAGATAGGCACCAAGAAACGCGCCCTGCAACCGGGCGTTGTGAACCTCATGGATGGCGAAGCCGATGCGCTGGTAGCCGCGTTCGATCAGGTGCTCCATGGCAATGCGGAGCGAGCTGTATTGTCCGTTGGTGACGCGGTTGATAATCGGGCTGTGCAGACTGGCACCCAGGGCGACGACGCTGAAGCGGTCCCACTCCATTTCGAAGCTGGATTGTCCGGCGGGGAACGGAGCGATTAGCACGCCGCGAATCCCCCGGGCAGAGAGCACCTGGCTGAGCCGTTGCGGGGACATTGCGGAGTCCGAAAGATCAAAGGCGTCGATCTTATACCCCTGCCGTTGCGCCTCGCGTTTAGCGCCAGCGTAAAAAGGGTCGGAGCCGTCGGCGGTACCCTCGTGCCCACTGGTGAGCGGGCGGGCGTGCAGGTAGGCAAGCACCTCGGCGCTGGAGGTGCGCTGGCTGGTGCGGAGGCGGGACATGACCGCCGATACGGCAAGATCCTGGACGTAGCCCATGCGGGCGGCCACGGCCTTGACGTGTTGAATGGTTTCGGGGCGCAAACGCGGATCACTGCGGAGGGCCATCGACACCGTGGCCAAGTCCCGCTTGGCTTCCTTTGCGACCATGCGCAGTGTGATTCTTGGGGGCATTTAACGTTTATGTTTAAGGAAAGGAGAAAAGATGCGAAATAATACAAGATTAACAGTTAGATTACAGGGGAGTAATCCATCGGAGGGGGTGGCTGCGGGTGGGAGTCAGCGCTGGGCATGGAGCGGAGGAAATTTCGCCCTTTTCATACTTTGAAAACCCCGTAGCTTGCGCGTTTTCCCTGCCATGAGTCCCTCCTTTCTGCTTCCGATTGTTGCCTTGCTGGCTGGTTACTTGCTGGGCTCGATTTCCTTTGCGGTGATTGTGGCGCGGCGGCATGGCATCGATATCCTGAAAGCCGGCAGCGGCAATCCCGGCGCGACGAATGTGAAGCGGGTGTGCGGGAAGGGGCCGGGCAATTTGGTGTTCGGGCTGGATGTGTTGAAGGGCGCGGTGGCTTCGGGCTGGCCGCTGGTGGCGGCGGGTGCGGCGCATTTGGCCGGATGGGAAATTGCCGCGCAGGCGGTTTTGTATGCGCAGTTGGCGGGTTTTGCCGGCGCGGTGCTGGGGCATTGTTTTTCAATTTTTTTGAAATTTCGCGGAGGAAAAGGCGTGGCGGTGAGTGTTGGCGGCCTGTGCGGCGCGCTGCCACCGTGTCTGGCGGTGAGCGCGGTGGTGTGGCTGGTGACGTATTTTTCCACGCGCTACGTTTCTCTCGCCTCGTTGCTGGGGGGGATTTCCCTGCCGATCACCGCCTACTGGGTGTGGGGAGCGCATGATGTGCGCTTCGGTCTGTGCGTGGCGATTACCGCCTTCATCATTTTTACCCATCGCGGCAACATTGCCCGGCTGTTGCGCGGGGAGGAAAACCGCTTTGCGAAGAAAAAGGCGGACGGGGAATAAGGGGCGCTATCTGGCCTTGGGTTTGGTGGCGCTGGCGAGGAGGGTTTCGAAATACGGTGGCAATTCCTCGCGGGAGACAATCCGGGCCTGCACCTGCTGGAACCCGGCTCGGTTGAGCCAGTCGCAGAGGTGGTTTTCCGAGAAGCCGAGCCATTGGTCGGCGTAGAGTTCGCGGGCTTTTTCGAAAGTGTGCTGGCGCAGGTCGAGAACCAACAGCTTTCCTCCGGGGCGAAGAATGCGGCAGGCCTCGCGGAGGGCTTTTTCGGGATGCCGCGCGTGGTGCAGAGCCTGGCTGAGGAGGGCGAGATCGACGCTGTCGTCGGGCAAAGGAACTTCCTCGATGTCGCCGAGCTGGTATTCCAGATTTTGGATGCCGTGTTTTTCCGCCAACTGGCGGCCCACCTCGACCATACGCGGGGAATTGTCGATGCAGTGGACGAATTCCGCTTGCCGGGCGAGCAGTTGGGAGATGACACCTTCGCCTGCGCCGAGGTCGGCGATGCGGATGCGCGGCACCAGTTGGAAGAGCAGGTGGCCGATGGCCTCCCAGGAGCGGCCCGGGCAATAATTTTTCCCGAGGCGTCCGGCGACGGAGTTGAAGTATTCCTCGGACTGATGGCGGCGCTTTTCGATAATGCGGGCGAGGTTGTTCAGGTCGGCCTTGATTTCCGGTTCGTGGGCCACAGAGCCGAAAGAGGTCGTGATGACTGCGCGGATGGACGCGGGCAGGTCCTCGTGCAGTGAGTAGAAGGTTTTTTTCCCGTCGCGCCGATCGAAGACCAGCTCGGCTTGGCGGAGCAGGGCGAGGTGGGAGGAAATGCGGGACTGGCCCATTTCGAGAATTTCCTGGAGCTCGTTGACCGCGAGTTCCTCCTGCCCGACGAGGCGCAAAATGCGCAATCGGGTGGGATCGGAGAGAATTTTAATGGTGTCCCAAGGCGAGGGCATGGGGGCGAGTCGAAAGGGGATTTTTTTCCTCCGCAAGGCGCAAATGCCGGCAGAGGAAAAGAAGAGTTAGGCGGTGGTTTTTTGTCGGGCGTCGAGGAAGCGGCCAATGCGGTCGCCGGCCTGGATGATGTTTTCGTAACTGGTGGAGAAGCTGGCGCGACAGAAGCCGGCGCCACCTGGTCCGAAGGCGGTGCCGGGCACCATGGCGACCTTTTGCGCCTGGAGCAGTTGCTGGGCGAAGGAAAGGGAGTCGAGCCCGGTGGGAGAAATGTCGGGAAAGGCGTAGAAGGCCCCGCGCGGCAGGTGGCAGGGGAGGCCCAGTTCGTTGAAGCGGCGCACGATGAGGTCGCGCCGCTCCCGGTACTTGTCCCGCATGTGCAGCATGGCGTCCCGGCCGTGCAGGAGTGCCTCGACCGCGGCTTCCTGGCTGGCGATGGGGGCGCACATGATGGCGTATTGGTGGATTTTCAGAAGTGCGTCGATGACCCCGGCCGGGCCGCAGGCGTAGCCGACGCGGAATCCGGTCATCGCAAAAGCCTTGGAGAATCCGTGGAGGAAAATGGTGCGTTCGCGCATGCCGGGCAGGCTGGCGATGCTGGTGTGCGCCCCGTCAAAGGTGAGTTCGGAGTAAATTTCGTCGCTGAGCACCAGCAGGTCTTTTTCCTGGGCGAAGGCGGCGATTTCGGCGAGCAGTTCGCGACTGGCGGTGCCGCCGGTCGGGTTGGTTGGAAAGTTGAGCAGTAGCGCCTTGCAGCCCGGTTGCCAGGCGGCGCGGAGTGCTGTGGCGGTCAGGGCGAATTTTTCCCGGGCGGAAGTCTGCACCGCGATGGCCTCGGCGTGGCAGAGTTTGATGCTGGGAGAGTAGGAGACGTAGCAGGGCTCGTGGTAGAGCACTTTGTCGCCGGGGTTGAGGACGGCGCGCAGCACCATGTCGAGCGCCTCGGAGACGCCGATGGTGGTGACGATTTCGGTCTCGGGATTGTAGCTGACGCGGTAGTTTTGCTCCACGTAGCCGGAGATGGCGTCGCGGAGGGATTTCAGGCCGCGGTTGTCGGTGTAGCTGGTTTTGCCCTTTTCGAGCGCCTGGATGGCGGCATCGCGGATGGCGTAGGGCGTGATGAAATCGGGCTCGCCGATGCCGAGGGAAATGGCGTCGCGCATTTGCGAGACGATGGCGAAGAAGTCGCGGATGCCGGACTTCGGCAGCCCTTGGACATGCCGGGCCACGAAGCGGGAGGAGTCGTCCATCGGAGGAAGTTTTTACGGGCTGACGACGGGCTTGTCCGGGTCGATGCGGCCGTTGTTGAGGACGTAGCCCTGCTCCTTGTAGGCGCGGAGCATGAAGCAGGTGGCGGTGGACTGGACGCCTTCGATTTTGGCGAGGCGTTCGTGGACAAAGGCGGCGACCTTGCGCAGGTTTTGATCCTTTACCATGACGAGCAGGTCGAAGGCGCCGGAGAGAAGGTAGCAGGTTTCGACCTGCTCGAAGCGGCTGATGCGCTCGGCGATGTGGTCGTAGCCGAAGCCGCCCTCGGGGCGGACCTTGACCTCGATGAGGGCGCGCACCACCTTGTCTTCGTCGAAGGACGGGTTGAGCACGGCGCGCCAGCCGAGGAAAACGCCCTCATTTTTCAGCGCCGCGAGTTGCGCGTCCACCTCCGCCTGGGGAAGTGCCAGGATTTGCGCGAGCTGGGCGGCGTCGAGCGGTTCGCCTTCGAGGAGGAGTTTGAGGACGGCATTCATGGTTTGTCGGGTGTGGCGCGGGGCCGGTTTTTATTGGAGTGAACGGCGCTGGCGCACGGCCCCGGCCAGTTGGTCGAGGACGGGGAGCGTTTGTTCAAAGGAAATGCAGGCATCGGTGATGCTCTGGCCGTAGAGGGATTTTTCCGCCCCTGCGTAGTCCTGGCGTCCGGCGACCAGATTGCTTTCGAGCATCACGCCGACGATGGCGCGGGAGCCGGAGGAAATTTGTCCGGCAATGTCGGCGGCGACCGCCGGCTGGCGGTTGTGATCCTTGGAGCTGTTGCCGTGGGAGCAGTCGATGACCACGTAGCCCGGCTGGCCGGCTTTTTCGAGGAGGGCGACGGCGCTGGCGACGTGTTCGGCCTGATAGTTTGGGCCGGTGCGGGAGCCGCCGCGAAGAATGACGTGGGCGTCGTTGTTGCCTGCGGTCTCAAAAATCGCGGCGACGCCGTCTTTGGTGACGGAGGGGAACCAGTGGGAGTGTTTGGCGGAGCAAACCGCGTCCACCGCCATCTGGACATTGCCGGAGGTGCCGTTTTTGAAACCGATCGGCATGGAGAGCCCGGAGGAAAGTTCGCGGTGGATCTGGCTTTCGGTGGTGCGGGCACCGATGGCTCCGTAGCAGACCAAGTCGGCGAGGAATTGCGGGGTGATGGTGTCGAGGAATTCCGTCGCGGTGGGGATGCCGGTTTTGATGATGTTGAGCAGCAACTGGCGGGCGATGCGCAACCCTTGGTTGATCTGGAAACTGCCGTCGATGAAGGGGTCGTTGACCAGCCCCTTCCAGCCGACCACGGTGCGGGGTTTTTCAAAGTAAACCCGCATCACCAGATAGAGGTCCTGCTCGTATTTTTTGAGCAGGGGCAGCAGGCGAGTGGCGTATTCCTCCGCGGCTTTGGGGTCGTGAATGGAGCAAGGGCCGGTGACTACAACAA
>CALNBE010000311.1 GCA_937874455.1 uncultured Opitutia bacterium
TGCAAAACGGCTCTGGAAGCCGCTTAAAATGGTCGGGCAAGAGGGATTCGAACCCCCGACCCTCTGCTCCCAAAGCAGATGCGCTAGCCAGACTGCGCTATTGCCCGAAAAGGAATAACAAGAGCGACAATCCTTTTGTGTTGCCCCTCCTGTCAACACCTGAATCATAACGAACCTCTTTAACTTCCAACCTTTTTCTTTTCCACTATGGACGAAAGCCTCTCGAATCCCACTGAATCCAAGCTGCCGATTCTTATCGGCGGATTAGCCTTTGTGCTCGCGGTCTTGGCCGTGCTTTTTGCTTGGAGCACACGCAACCAAGCGATTTCGGCCAACAAACTGGCCACGGAGTTGAACTCCCGGATGGAGTCTCCGTCCGACAGTGCGGCGAAAGTGGCCCAGCTGGAAAGCCGGGTCGCGGCGCTGGAAAACGAATCGCGTCTGCTGGCGCAAGAGCAGGCCGAGTTCAAGATGAAGACGGACGCGGGCTTCCAAGACGCGCATGTGAAGCTGCAGAGCGTGGTGAATTTGGTGAACCGGCTGGTTCAGTCGGGAGGAAGCCGTGGAGGAAACGTTGGCGGCGGCACAACTGGCGGCACGACCGGTGGCACCAGTGGTGCCGGCACGGTCGTCAGTGGAGAGTACACGGTGGCCGCCGGTGACACGCTGTCGGGCATTGCCCGCAAAGCCGGGGTGACGCTTTCCGCACTGGAAGCGGCCAACCCAGGTGTGGACTCGACCCGCTTGCGCATTGGCCAGAAGCTCAAAGTGCCGGGCCGTTAAGCGCTGCGCGATGGAAAAACCCGCGGCATGGGCTGTCCGCCACGAGGCGTTGCAGGCCGATTGCAAGGTTTTCCAAGTCTTCAAACAAGTTTGTCAGCACCCTCACGATGGCCGTGAGGGTGTTTTCTTTACGGTGCGTTGCGCGGACTGGGTGATGGCACTGCCAGTGACGGCGGAGGGAAAACTGGTGCTGGTGCGCCAGTATCGCTTCGGGGCGCAAGCGCTTTCCTGGGAGCCGCCGGGCGGAATTGTCGATCCCGGCGAAGATCCCGTGGCGGCCGCAGAGCGGGAGCTGACGGAGGAAACCGGCTATTGCGGCACCGCCAGTTATCTGGGCGGCTGTTCTCCCAATCCGGCGATCTTCAACAACCGCGCGCATTTCGTACTGGTGGAAAATTGCACGTTGGCGGCGGCGCAAAATCTGGACGCCAACGAGGAGCTGGAGGTCGGGTGTTTTACGCCGCGCGAGGCGGAGCGGATGGCGTTGGCGGGGAAAATTCACCACGCGCTGGCGCTGACCGCGTTGTTTTACTTGCGCGCGGCGCGTCCCGGCCTGTTTTGATTTTCTCCGATTTTCCCATGCACAACGAACGTATCGAATTTCCAAATAGCGCGCCGGAGCCGCTGCTGATTGTCGGCTCGGTCGCCTACGACGACATCATAACCCCGACCGAGACCGGCGCGCGGGTGCTGGGTGGCAGCGCCTCCTATGCGAGCCTCGCAGCCAGCTATTTCACCGCACCCCGGCTGGTCGGTGTGGTAGGGAAGGATTTTGAGGAAAAGGATCGCGAGCGGTTCCGTTTGCACGGCATCGACACGGAAGGCGTGGCGACGGATTTCTCCGGGCCGACTTTGTATTGGCGTGGCAAATACCAGGAAAATTACAACCGCCGGGACACGCTGGACATCCAGCTCGGCGTGTTCGAACACTTTCGCCCCGAGCTGCCGGCGGCCTGGCTGGAGACGCCGTATGTGCTGCTGGCAAACATCGCGCCGGAGCTGCAATTGCATGTGCTGGAGCAGGTCAAAAAACCTCGCTTCGTGGTTGCGGACTCAATGGATCTGTGGATCAACATCGCACGCCCCGCGCTGGAGCAGGTGATTGCCCGGGCGGATATGTTTGTCGTCAACGACAGCGAAGCGGAGGAGTTGACCGGGGAGAAAAACCTGATCAACGCCGGGGCGCGGTTGCGGGATTTTGGGGCAAAAACCGTGGTGGTGAAAA
The DNA here is from genome assembly GCA_937874455.1 of uncultured Opitutia bacterium. GTDB lineage: Bacteria > Verrucomicrobiota > Verrucomicrobiia > Opitutales > UBA953 > CALNBE01. The sequence continues at coordinate 2,009 of CALNBE010000311.1, forward strand.
AGGGCGAGCATGGCGCGATGCTGTTTCACGAGGACGGCCTGTTTGCGTTGCCCGCCTATCCCGTGACACGGTTGCTGGATCCGACCGGCGCGGGGGATTCCTTTGCCGGGACGCTGCTGGCGGTGCTGGCGGCGCTGCAGAGGACGGATTTTGGTGCGATCAAAACCGCGATGCTCTACGCGACTGCGGTGGCCAGCCTGACCGTGGAGGCGTTTTCGTGCGACCGACTGGAAGGCGCGGGCGCGGAGGAAATCGCGGCCCGGGTGAAGCGGTTGCGGGCGATGGTGCAACTCGACGACTGAGAGAGGCCGCGCATGGAACTGTGGGGGCGAAAACGGGCGCGGGCGGCGGAGGAAAACGACGCGGCGTTGAGCGTGGGCGAGCTGACCGCGCGACTCAAGGGAATCGTGGAGGAGGCATTTTCGGCGGTGTGGGTGCGCGGGGAAATCTCGAATTTGCGGCAGCAGGCGAGTGGGCACGTCTATTTCACTCTGAAGGACGCGGACAGCCAGCTGGCGGCGGTGCTGTTTCGCGGCGACGCGCTGCGGCAGACGGTGCGGCTGCGCGACGGCATGCAGATTGTGGCCTTTGGCGGCGTGAGTGTTTACGCTCCGCGCGGCAGCTATCAGCTCGTGGTGCGGCTGGTGGCGGAGGATGGCGCGGGCCGGTTACAGCGCGAGTTTGAGGCGTTGAAACAAAAACTGGCGGCGGAGGGATTGTTTGACACGGACAGGAAAAAACCGCTCCCAGAACTCCCGGGTTGCATCGGCGTGATCACTTCGCCCAGCGGCGCGGCCATCCAGGATTTTCTTCGCATCCTGGCGCGGCGCGACTGGCGCGGCCGGGTGGTGGTGCTGCCCGCGCGGGTGCAGGGAAAAGGGGCGGCGGAGGAAATCGCGGCACAGCTGGAATGGGCCGGGCGGCGGGAAGATTTTTTTGACCTGCTGGTGGTGACGCGCGGCGGCGGCAGCCTGGAGGACTTGTGGTGCTTCAACGAAGAGCGCGTGGTGCGGGCGGTGCGGGCCTCGGCGGTGCCGGTGATTTCGGCGGTCGGGCACGAAATTGATTTCACGCTGGCGGATTTCGCAGCGGACTGGCGCGCGGAAACGCCGAGCGGCGCGGCGGAAAAAATTTCGTCCGGGCGGCTGGCATGCGTGGAGCGGCTGGCGCGGAGTGGGGATCGGTTTTTGTCCGGCGCGGAGGAGATTTTGCAAAACGCTCGACAGCGCGTGGAGCGAGCCCGGGCGGGTCTGACGCAGCATCGGCTCGATCGCGAGTTGGAGAACGGTGCGCTGCGGCTGGACGAGCTGACTGCGCGGCTGGGTTCCGTCGCGAAGGAAATTTTTGCCGGATTGCGGGCGAATTGCGTCCGGCAAGAAATGCGTTTGCAGCGACAGGCACCGTCAGTGCGAATGCGCGTTTTGGCGGCAAAGCTGGAGGGATTGGCGGCGCGCTTGCAGGCGGTGGGCGTGGAGTCTACTTTGAGGCGCGGCTTTGCGCTGGTGTTGGACGGTGAGGGAAAATTGATTCGCTCGAAGCGACAGGTGACGGCGGGAAAAAAGCTTCGGTTGCGTCTGCATGACGGCGAGGCCGGAGCGGTTGGAGAGTGAACGCGTTGGCAGCTTCCGGGGACAATTTCCGGAGGGGACGTTTCGATAGATTTTCCTCCGGGAGTGAAAGTAGGAGGTGAAGCAGGCTTGCGGACGCAGGGCGGTTGAACACAGTAGGCGGGCATGAGTGACCAGCCCGAGATTGCGCCCAATCAGCCCGAAATTGTGACGGGAGAGCCGGGGGTGGTGCAGCCGGATTTTGTCCATTTGCACCTGCACACGGACTACAGTTTGCTGGACGGTTGCAGCCGCATCGACCGGGTGATGGCGCGGGCGGAAAGTTTGGGGATGAAGGCGGTGGCGATCACCGACCACGGAAATTTGTTTGGCCTGTTCGACTTCTGGAGCCAGGCGAAAAAGCACAAGATCAAGCCCCTGATGGGCTGTGAAATTTATCTGGTTTACGACTATCCGATGGAGGAGCGGCCGGAGCGGAAACTGGAAAAACGCTTCCACATGGGGCTGCTGGCGAAAAATTTCAAGGGCTACCAAAATTTGACCAAGCTGGTTTCCGATGCGCACGTGCTCGGCACCTATTACGGCAAGCCGCGCACGGACATGAAGCGGCTGGCAGAGCACGCGGAGGGACTGGTCGGCTTCACCGGCTGCATGCAAGGCGTGATTCCCCAGGCGTTGCTGGCGGACGACTGGGACCGGGCGAACCGGGCACTGGCGCGTTTTCTGGATATTTTCGGGAAGGAAAATTATTTCGTGGAGATCATGGACCACGGCATCCCGGAGCAGGCGGGATTGAACCGCAAGCTACTGAAGCTCGCCGAGGATAACGGCCTGAAGGTGGTTTGCACGAATGACGTTCACTACGTTGACGCCTGCCACGTTCCCGCGCACGACGCCCTGCTTTGCATTCAAACCGGCGCGAAGGTGGCGGACGAAAAGCGCATGCGCTACGATGCCCAGCAATTTTATCTGAAATCCGGCGCGGAGATGCAGCGTATTTTCGGCGAACGCCCGGACGCGCTGTTGAACACCAATCTGGTGGCGGAAATGTGCGAAAATATCGCGCTGCCTGTCGGGGAAAACAACTACCCTGTTTACCATCTCGACGCTGCGATCGAGGTGAGGACGGATGCGAAGATTGACCGGATTCTCGACAGTTATGTGGAGTTGAAAAACGGATTGCTCACCGCGCAGGGGAAGGGCGACCAGCTGATTTCGATCTCGGAGGAAAAACGGTACGAGATGCGGAAGAATGGCTCCTATCTCCTCGATCTTTGCAAGAAGGGGTTGCGGGAACGCTACGGCGTGGATTACGACGATCCTGCGAGCTGGCAGGACAAGGAGCCGCGCGGCTTCGGGAAGGCGAGTCCGGGGGAATTGTGCGAGCGGATTGACTTCGAGTTGAGCATCATTGCCGGCACCGGGTTCATAGATTATTTTCTCATCGTGTGGGATTTCATCGACTGGGCGCGGCGCCACGGCATCCCGGTTGGTCCCGGACGCGGCTCGGGAGCGGGTTCGCTGATCGCGTATTGTTTAAAAATCACGGACATCGACCCCATCCGTTTCAACCTGCTCTTCGAACGGTTTTTGAACCCCGAGCGCGTCTCGGCACCGGACTTCGACATCGACTTTTGCATGCGCCGCCGCGACGACGTAGTGAATTACGTCCGGCACAAATACGGCGAGGACCGGGTCTCGAACATCATTACCTTCGGCACCTTTGGCGCAAAGATGGTGGTGCGCGACCTGGCGCGGGTGCTGGATGTGCCGTTTTCCGAATCGAACCGCCTGGCGAAACTGATTCCCGACGACCTGAACATCTCGTTGGAAGACGCACTGAAGAAGTCGGCCGAGCTGCGCGAGGAGGTGGAGGAAAATCCCGTCGTGGCGAAAATCATCGACCAGGGCGAGGTGATCGAAGGCATGGTGCGCAACACCGGCAAGCACGCTTGCGGGATGATTATCGCGGACCGTCCGCTCACCGACATCATCCCCGTGACCATGCAGGAAGGCGCGCTGACGACCCAGTATGCCAAGGATCCGGTGGACAAGCTTGGGCTGCTGAAGATGGACTTTCTCGGGCTGAAGACGCTGACGGTGATCGACGACGCAGTACAGTTTGTGCGGCGGTGCGAAAACCTGCCGGAGTTTGACATTGAAAAAATCCCGCTGGACGACGCGAAGACCTTCGCCCTGCTCAACGCGGGGAAAACCGTGGCGGTGTTCCAGCTGGAATCCGAGGGCATGCAAAACCTCTGCCGCCAGTTCAGCATCGCGACTATCGACGAAATCATCGCGCTGATCGCGCTCTACCGCCCCGGCCCGATGCAGTTCATCCCGCAATACGTCGAAGGGAAAAAAGATCCCTCCACCATCAAATATGCGCACCCGCTGCTGGAGTCGATCGCCAGCGAGACCTACGGCATTTTGGTTTACCAGGAGCAGGTGATGCAGGCGGCGCGGGTGGTGGCGGGTTACACGTTGGGCGGCGCGGATGAATTGCGCCGGGCGATGGGGAAAAAGAAAGTGGAGGAAATGGACCGGCACCGGGGCATTTTTGTCGAAGGCGCGGCGAAAACCCACGGCATCGACAAAAAGACCGCGGAGGAAATTTTCGCGGTGCTGGAGAAGTTTGCCCAATACGGCTTCAATAAGTCGCACTCGGCGGCCTACGCTTTTCTCTCCTACCGCACGGCGTATTTGAAAGCCAATTACCCCGTGGAGTTCATGACCGCGGTACTGGCGGCGGAGCTGGGGAACGCGGAAAAAGTGGCCTCCTTTGTGGACGAGTGCGCAGTGATGGGCATCCGGGTGATGGGGCCGGACATCAACGAGTCGGACGCTTCCTTCACTCCGCTGCCGCAGGAAAATGCTATCCGCTACGGCATCGGCGCGGTCAAGGGCATCGGCGAGCAGGCGGCGCGGGCGATCATCGAGGAGCGGGAGCGCGGAGGAAATTTCAAGGACTTCGTCGATTTCATGGAGCGCATGGCGGAGCACGGCGTGAACAACCGGGTGCTGGAAAATCTGATCAAGACCGGGGCGTTTGACTTTTCCGGAGAGGATCGGCGGCACTTGCTGGACTCGATTGAGAGCGTGAAAAAGCACGCTGCCTCGGCCAGGGCGGATCGGGCGAGCGGGCAGGGGAATTTGTTCGATTTGCTCGGCGGCGGAGACTCCGGGCCGAGTCCCGCGGGTGATTTGATTTTGCGCCGGGCGGCGGCGATGCCCGCGGCGGAAAAGCTCCAATACGAGAAGGAACTGCTGGGCTTTTATCTGTCGGGGCACCCGATG
>CALNBE010000312.1 GCA_937874455.1 uncultured Opitutia bacterium
GCCCCGAGCAATTCGCTTGGCTGAAAACGGTGTCGCGCTTCCTCCGGTGCCGTCCGGGCGACCTGCTCTTGTCCTTGGCATTATCCGAGGCCGACGGTTGCGACACCAGCACCGACGATGCTTGCACCGACACCGTCAGCTTCCTCGGCTCCCTGCTCAACTGCTACGTCACCGACCGCCGTCTGCCGAACCTCAACCCGGCAAACCTGATCAGGTACGATAGCGGCATCACGGCCGAGGAACACGCCGCCCTGCTCGCCCGCGCTGAAGGAGGTGCGCAATGAGCACCGCCCGCAAAAGCCGCAAGGCGCCCGCGCCTGCCAGCCAACCCAACGCCGCCCTGGCAAAGAAGGAAGTCGGCAAGATGCCCGACATCCCCGACACCTACCGCGCATCGGCAGAAAAGGATCCGCTGATTCGTCGCGTGCTCCTGCTCATGGACAACATGATCTTGCGCGGCGTCCCGGCAGCCAAGGCGAGCTTCAATGCCTGTCAGGTGTTTTCTCGCTCCGAGATCACCGAGACGCACACCCTGCCTGCACTCGGGCAAAGCAAGGAGGAAGCCAAATGATCAACCACCTGCTTGCCGCCGCCGTGGTCGCCTTGGCCGTGCCGGTGTGCCTTGCCCTGTGCTTTGGCAACCTCAAGGCGCAAAGCGACCGCCTCAACGCCCTTGCGGACAATGCCGACAACCAGACGGGAGGTACACTATGAAGAAATGCCTACTGCCACCGGAAGGCATCGTGCACGCCGTTTGCGTACGGGTGACAGCACCGGAAACCGTGCACGGCCGCTACGGCCCTGTGCAGAAGTTCCGCTTCATCTTTGCCCTCACTCCCTCCGCCACTGGCAGGAACGGGCAAGGGAAACAGCACCTTGTGCAATCCGAGGCTTTCGTGCCAGTGCTGGCACGGCTGTCTCGGTTGAACAAGTTCCTCCGGCAATGGCTGGGGCGCGAGCTGACCGAATCCGAGCTTGCCCACTTCGACACGTCCAAACTGCTCGGGAAGCCTGCCCGCCTTGTCCTGGCACACACCAGCAACATCGGCGGCGTGCAAACGGGCATCTTGGCCATTCAGCCCGCAACTCGAAGCAATTATCAGAAACGAGCAAAATCTATAATTGCCGCTACCGCGTAGCCTCTGACTGCCCCTTGCTTCCTCACCCGAGGCAAGGGGCGTTCCTGCTTTCTAAGCAAGCTGTAAGGAATCCTTACCAGTTCACCGGCACCGTTGCGGGCAACCCCGCAATGCCTCGCCATTGGGAGTGATGCCCGAAAACCGGGCAACACCCTGCACCGACAACGCCGCCATGCTTCACCGCATCGGCTTCACAGATTCCAAGTGCCAGCCTTCACAGGTTTGCCGACTCCGCTTTGCAGCGTCCCCGACATGCACGGCAAGGGCGGCAGCTTGGTTAAAACGCCCAGATTTTCCCGCCCAATCAGAACCATCGATCCGCAACGCCTCTTTTTTGCAGGCATCAGAGGGGATTCCCATGGACAGTTATAGTCAAAATCGTGTCGTTTACTGTCGTCCATGGGGTTTTATCAAGCACTTACGACACAACCCAACTTTTCCACTTTCGGGAAATAAAAAGCCCGTAAGTCATTGAAACTTACAGGCTTTAAAGTGGCGCTCCCGCGAGGACTCGAACCCCGAACGACTGATCCGTAGTCAGTAGTGATATCCATTTCACCACAGGAGCTAAGAAGGGCGCGCAGCATGCGGGGTCGCTGGGGACTGACAAGCACTTTTTTTGAAAAAAACAGCATTCCCTGGCAAACGGGTTTGTCGTTTGCCATTTACTCTGCCACCCGTTTTTCTTGGCACGCTGTGATGCCGTTTTCACGTCCCTTTATTTTTTTTCTCTGTGTTATTTTCTCCGCGACCCTGCGCGGTGGTGATCCCCCCGACTCCAACACAGGGCTTTCCGCTCCCTCCGCCCGCTGGCAGCCAACGGAATTTTCCCTGCGCGGCGGTTTCTCCGCCACCCGGACGCATCAAGATTTCCAAACCTACCTGCTCGGAGCAAACTGGGATTTCCCGATCGCGGAGGAAAAATCCGGTGCATGGCGCATCACCGCGCGTCTCGATGCCTCGCTCGGTGCATTGCGCAATCCCGACGACACCGCCGCCCTGCTGGCCTTCGGCCCGGCGGTCCAAATTGGCCACCGTGATTTTCCTTTGCGGCTCGACCTTGCCTGCTGCCCCACACTGCTCTCTGATCATCATTTCGGCCCGGTCGATTTCGGCATCGGATTTCAATTCACCAGCTCCATCGGCCTCACCTGGCAAATCGCGCCGCAATGGAACGTCGGTTACTGCTTCCAACACATGTCCAATGCCAGCCTGAGCAAAAACAATCCCGGGCTGGAGCTGCACCAATTGTCCGTCGGCTTTCACTTCTGAGCCATTTCCTCCGCGGTTTTCCGCCAACGTCACCTCCCCGACATCATATTGTAACATTTGCCAGGCATGGTGCCGGGCGTGAAAAACAGCCGCGCCGACGCACCGAGTTCCTCAGCCACCCACCGCCGCTTTGCCGTCAGCCGCTGGACGCTGTTCTCCGACTGGTTCATGAACCGCTTCATCCAGCTCGGCGGCATCACGGTCATTGTCGCAGTGTTTGGCATTCTGGTCTTCATTGGCATTCAAGCGTGGCCACTCTTTGGCGGAGCCAAAGTTGGAGCGGAGCAAACCACCGCCCTGTCCGCCCCCGGCGGCTCACTGGTGGGCACGGACGATTCGGGGCGCGCCACCTTTGTCGCCGCGCCCGACGGCACCGTGACCTTTTACGACGCAAAGCAAAAAGCCTTCCAGACCTGGCGTCCCGATCTGCCGGAAAATGTCCGCATCACCGCGCAAAACCTTCGACCCGACGGCTCCGGGCTCGTTTACGGTCTGAACAACGGGCAAGCCTTTACCCTTGCGCTCAACTTTTCCACCCGCCGCGACGAGAACGGCAACTGGCTCAGCCAGGCCGCGCCCGAGGCAGGCGAGCCGATCCTCGTCGGGCTGCCAGAGGTGCCCGTCACCGAAATTTCCTTTGCCGCCGGAGCGGAGGGGAAAATCTTCGCCGCCGTCCAGTCCCCTGGCACGCAACGCGAGTTGCGCCTCACCCAAGTAAAAGAGCGCCGCTCCCTGATGGGCCGCTCCCGCCAGGAGGCAACGGAACCGCTGCGCCTCGACCAGCAACTCTCCGCGCCACTGGCCACCGTCACCCTCGCCAGCAACGGCAACATCCTTCTCGCCGACACCGACGGCGGCATCCATGCATTCTTTGATCGCGAGGGCGAAATCGTGCCGCGCCAGCCGGTCTTCCACCCTTTTCCCGGAAGAAGAATCGCCACGCTCGGCCTTGTCTTCGGCGATAACTCGCTGGTGTTGGTCAGCGAAAACGGCGAAAACGTCATCTGGGCGCTCACGCCGCAACACGACGCGGAGGGAAAGGTCGCCCGCGTCTGGCAGCACACCAAAACATTTCCTCCGCTACCGGGAAAAACCTTCCGCTTCGCGCGCAGCCCGGTCAACAAAGCCTTCCTCCTGGCCAGCGAGCAAACCGCCTCCCTCCGCCACAGCACCACCGAATCCGTCCGCTGGGAGGACACTCTGGCCTTTTTCCCCGCCGCCATTTCCTTTGGTCCGCACTACGCCTGAACTTCCTCGACGCCGAGGGCACGCTTCACTCGCGTCCGTTGCGCGATCCGCATCCCGAGGGCGGTTGGAAGGCTTTTTTTGGAAAGATCTGGTACGAGGGCGCCGCGCAACCCGAATGGACCTGGCAATCCAGCTCCGGCAACGACGACTTCGAGCCGAAACTTTCCCTGATGCCGCTAATTTTCGGCACCGTCAAAGGCACCTTTTACGCGATGCTGTTCGCGCTGCCCGTTTCCCTGCTGGCCGCGATTTACATGTCCCAATTCCTCCGCCCGGAATACAAACGCATCATCAAACCGGTCATGGAAATCATGGCCTCGCTGCCATCCGTGGTTCTGGGCTTCATCGCCGCGCTCTGGCTGGCCCCGCGCATCGAAAACCAGGTGCCCGCACTGCTGCTGGTCACCATCTCCCTGCCGCTGGCCGCGATGGCGCTCGGTTTCCTTTGGTCCCGTCTCTCCTCCCGCGTCCGCCATTTGGTGCCGCCGGGATGGGAATTTGCCGCGCTACTGCCGCTCATTCTGCTGATCGGGTTTTTCTCTTGGGAAATGGGGCCGGTGGTCGAGCACTGGTTTTTCTCCTGGCAGGATCCCGCCACAGGGGAAACCATCGGCAACTTCCGCCTCTGGTGGACACACTTTTCAGGACTCAGCTTTGAGCAGCGCAACTGCCTGGTCGTCGGCTTCATCATGGGCTTCGCGGTCATCCCGGTCATCTTCACCATCGCCGAGGACGCGCTCTCCAACGTACCGCGCTCCCTCGTCTCCGCCTCCTTGGCCCTCGGAGCCAGCCGCTGGCAAACGGCCTGGCGCGTGGTCGTGCCCACCGCCTCCGCCGGGATTTTCTCCGGCATCATGATCGGCTTTGGCCGCGCCATCGGCGAGACGATGATCGTGGTGATGGCCACCGGCAACACCGCCGTCATGGACTGGAACATCTTCAACGGCATGCGCACGCTCTCCGCCAACATCGCGGTGGAACTCCCCGAGGCCGCCGTCGGCTCCACCCACTACCGCGCGCTCTTCCTCGGTGCCTGCTGCCTTTTCCTCCTCACCTTCGTGCTCAACACCGCGGCCGAGCTGCTCCGCCAGCGTCTGCGCGAAAAATACAAAGTGGTATGACCCTCGCTCCTCCTCCAAAAAACAAGGCCGCTCCCGGCGAACCGCTGGTCTGGTTCACCGCGCTGGGCCTCGCGCTGGGCCTGCTCATGGTCGCCGGACTGCTCGCCGTGATCACCGTCAACGGGCTGGAGGTGTTCTGGCCCGACCGCGTCGCGCGCGTCGAACTGCGTCCCGGCCAGAATTCCCCCGCGGGAAAAACCTTTTTCGCCACCACAGTGCGGGAGCGGAAAAAATCCTCCGGCACCGGAGAGGAATCCCTGTTCTTCACCGGCAACAAAAACCTGCTCGGATCGGCCTATTTTTACTGTGACGCC
>CALNBE010000313.1 GCA_937874455.1 uncultured Opitutia bacterium
CAGCTGCACTACGTCGGGGTGGGCTTTTTCAATTTCGTCGAAAAGCACCACCGAGTAAGGCTTGCGGCGCACCGCCTCGGTGAGTTGGCCACCCTCGTCGTACCCGACGTAGCCCGGAGGCGAGCCGACCAAGCGGGAGACGGTGAATTTTTCCATGTACTCGCTCATGTCGATTTGGATGAGCGCGTCCTGTTCGCCGAACATTTTTTCGGCGAGCGTCTTGGCCAGCATGGTTTTGCCGACCCCGGTGGGGCCGAGGAAGAGGAAGGAGCCGATAGGTCGGCGCGGATCCTTGAGGTCGGCGCGGGAGCGACGCAGGGCGCGGGCGATGACCTCGCAGGCGCGGTCTTGGCCGATGACGGAGGTTTGCAAATCCTTTTCCAGGTCGAGGAGTTTTTCGGTCTCCTTCTTTTCCATGCGGGAAAGCGGGATGCCGGTCCAGTCGGCGACCACTTTGTACATCTCGTCCACATCGACGGTGATGCGGTGCTCCTCGCGGGACTTTTTCCATTCCTCAATCATCGCCTCCTTGCGGGCGCGGAGGTGTTTCTCCTGGTCGCGGAAGGCGGCGGCCTCCTCGAATTGCTGGCGGGTGATGGCCTCCTCTTTGCGGACGCAGATGGCGTCGATTTCCTTTTGCAGGGCCTCGATTTCTGGCGGGCGCTGGAAGGACTGGATGCGGGCGCGCGCGCCGGCCTCGTCGAGCACGTCGATGGCCTTGTCGGGCAGGTGGCGCGAGGTGATGTAGCGGTCGGAAAGGCGGACGGCGGCCTCCAGCGCGGCGTCGGTGAAGATGCAGCGGTGGTGTTCCTCGTATTTGCCGCGCACGCCCTTGAGGATCAGAATGGCGTCGTCGATGGACGGATCGTTGACGGTGACTGGCTGGAAGCGACGTTCGAGGGCGGAGTCCTTTTCGATGTATTTGCGATACTCGGACAGTGTGGTGGCGCCGATGCATTGCAGTTCGCCGCGGGAGAGGGCGGGCTTGAAAATGTTGGAGGCGTCCATCGCGCCCTCGGCGGCTCCGGCGCCGACGATGGTGTGCAGCTCGTCGATGAAGAGGATGATATTTTTGGCGCGGCGGATCTCGTCCATCACCACCTTGATGCGCTCCTCGAATTGGCCGCGATACTTGGTGCCCGCGACCATCAGGGCGAGGTCGAGAGTGATGACGCGTTTGTCGGCGAGGATGTCGGGCACGGAGCCGCTGGCGATTTCCTGGGCGAGCCCCTCGACGATGGCGGTCTTGCCGACCCCGGCTTCGCCGATCAGCACCGGGTTGTTTTTGGTGCGGCGGGCGAGGATTTGGATGACCCGGCGGATCTCGTCCTTGCGGCCCACCACGGGGTCCATTTCCCCGTTGCGGGCGAGTTCGGTGAGGTCGCGACCAAAAGCCTTGAGCGCGGAATTCTTGTCGCCCTTGGCAGCGCGGGGCGCGTCCTCGGACGCGGCGGCATCGCCCTCTTCGGGTGCTTCTCCGGGAGTGTAATTGGGATCGAGTTCGGAGAGGATCTCGTTGCGGCACTTGTTGATATCGACGTCCAGACTCTTCAAGACCCGGGCGGCGACCCCCTCGCCCTCGCGCAGGAGCCCGAGCAGGATGTGTTCGGTGCCGATGTAGGAATGGTTGAGCGCTTTGGCTTCCTTGGCGGCTAGGGCAAAGACTTTTTTGACCCGCGGGGTGTAGGGGATGCTGGCTTGGGCGGTGACATCTGCCGGGCCGGAGCCCACCTGCCGCTCGACCGTGGCGCGCACCGTGTCGAGGTCGAGGCCCATTTTTTGGAGCACATTGACCGCCACGCCCTGACCAAGCTGAATGAGCCCAAGTAGGATGTGCTCGGTCCCCACGTAATTGTGGTGAAAGCGGTCCGCCTCCTTGCGCGCGAGCGTCAGGACTTGTTGGGCACGTGGCGTCAGGTTGTTCATGTGATCCATTGTTATCAGGTGATTTTGCTAATAACCAACATCTTTTGTGAAAGGCTGGTTTTTGCAAGCATCGCGCGGCGGATAGATTCGGACCGGCGCGTGGTTGCCGTGGAAAGGCCAAGGTGCAGGTGATGTGCCACGGGGGAAGGCTTTGGCGGCGGAAAGGAAATAGCGAAAGGAATTGTCGGCAAAGGAATTAGCCAGTTGAGCAGTTGGGGCATTCTGAGCAAGGGGAATGGCCGGTGCGCCGAAAAGGCCAGCGCTTACACCCGGCTGGGACAGAGTGGCGCGCTTCTGTTGCGGTGCTGCCGGGATTAGGGCTTCGCAAGCGAAGCCCCTACAGGGTGATCGGCAGCGAATGTGGTCGCGGGGGCTGCTTTGCCCGAGACGGTTTTTTTCTGGGCTGAGCGCGATGGGGACATTGCGCTCCATCTAGGTGCAATGTGCGAAGGGGGCCGAGGCAAAGGTTACGCGGGCGGATTTTTCCGGGGTTTGGGGGTCGAGCCGGGGCGTTTGGCGGCCGATTTTTGGGGCGGCGGGGTTTGGGG
>CALNBE010000314.1 GCA_937874455.1 uncultured Opitutia bacterium
CGGGTGTTCCCACCAACTGACGAAGCCGGCCATTTCCTTTGCGGCGTTAACCCAGACGCGGAGACGGTAGGCCGGGTGGGAGAAAATTCGCAGTTGGTCGGCGCGGGGGCGTTTTTCCTCCGCGGGGAAAACGGCCTGATAAACAGACCACAGCTCGGGGAAAAGCGGATGGTCGGGAGAACCGATCTGAATTTTTTCCAGCATGTCACGAAGGGCGGACGCTTATTTTTTCAGCGTCGGCTCCTGGTCGCGCGGAATGTCGTGCATGGTTTTGGGGTCGTGCTTGCTGAGGATGAAGGCCACGGCCTGGGTGATTTTTTGGGTGCCGAGCTGGGCGCCGCCCTGCGGGGCCATGCCGGTGCCGGGGATGCCGTTGAGGGCGTTGTGGAAAATTTGCATGGGCGTGGAGCCGTGCACCCAGCCATCGTCGGCCAGGCGGAAGCCGATGCCGCCTTCGAGATTGTCGCCGTGGCAGGCCTTGCAGGTGCCCATGTAAACGGCGCGGCCCGCCTCGACGAACTGGGCGTTGCGGCTCATTTTCCAGAGGTTCTCGTCGTTGAGATCCTTGAGCGCCTCAAGTTCCTTGGCTTCCTTGACGGCGATCATGTGGGCGATGGCGGCGCGGTCGGAGGTGGGGATGTTGGACTGGAAGTAGTAGAACCAGTAGCCGAAGCCGAAGAGAATGGCGCTGTAGAGGGTGAAAAGCCACCAGTTGGGCAGGCGCTGGTCGAACTCCTGGATGCCGTCGTATTCGTGCGGACGGAGGACGGGGCCGTCGTCGGAGGATTTTTTTTGGGAAGGGGAAGCCATGAGGGGAGGCGTTGAGGGGCGGAGGAAATTAGCGCTGGCGGGTGTGTTCGCCGTCGTCTTCCAGCGGCAGCTCGGCCAAGTGTTCGGCGGAGCTTTGTTTCATGCGAAAAACTTTCCAGCAGATAAAGACGAAGAGCGCCACCGAGGCGCAAAGCACGCCGGTTTTCAGGAAGGGAAGCAGTTCTTCGATGGGCAGACGGCGGAACATGGGGAGAAGGGGAATTAAGAATTAAAAATCATGAATTAAGAAATCGCTCACCATTCCCGTTGCTCCGCTTCGCGGGCCTTGCGGACATCCTCGACGGAGTCGTAGTGGCCGAGGGTTTGCAGGTAGGCGATGAGGGCGATGATTTCCCGGTCGGGCATGATGAGCGGGAAGTCCTTTTTGATGCTCTCGGCGATTTCTTTGGCCTGGGTGTTGTAGCGGGTTTCGATTTCCGCCGGGGACATTTGGGCGAAAGGCACGCCGAGGAGACGTTGGGCGTTGATCCGAGCGTAGAGCACGGACTTGTCGGCGTTTTGCTCGAAGAGCCACGGGTAGGCCGGCATGATGGAGTCGGGCTCCAGGCTGCGCGGGTCCTGCATGTGGAGGGCGTGCCAGTCGTTGCCGCGCAGACCGCCCTCGCGGGCCAGATCGGGGCCGGTGCGTTTGGAGCCCCATTGGAACGGATGGTCGTAGATGCTTTCGCCGAGGCGGGAGTAGCCCTTGTCGGCGGAGGCTCCGTAGCGGAGCACCTCGGGGACGAGGGTGCGGATCATCTGGGAGTGGCAGGTGTAACAGCCCTCGCGGACATAGATGTCGCGTCCGGCTAGTTCCAGTGGCGTGTAAACTTTTTGGATACGGCCTTCGAGGTAAGGGCCGAGATCCTTCGGGTCGGAGAGTTTGACGATGGGGATGATTTGCACCGCGCCGCCCACCACCACCGCGAGCAGGGAGAGGAGGGAAAAGGCCAGAGAGTGTTCGAGCAACTGATCGTACCATTCGCCCCAGGTTTTGCCCGCGACCTCGAAGTGGGCGATGGCGCCGCAGACCAGCGCGCCGGTACCGATGAGCCCGATGATGATGAAGACCCCGCTGAGCGAAGACTGGCTGACGGAGGCGAGGAGCCAGACCACGCAGAAGAAAATGATGCCCACCGTGTAGAGCACGGGCGGGTTGAGGTAGGCGGGGAATTTGCTTTGCGGAGCGGGTTTTTCCTCCTCGACCACTTCCAGAGTGGTGACGGTGGGCCGGGCGCCGCGAATGGTGGCGAGCAGATTCCAGATCATCAGGATGAAGCCGCCGAGGTAGAGAACGCCGCCGAGGAAACGCGTGTAGAGCATCGGTTTGATGGCCTTGACGGTTTCGATGAAACTGTTGGCCACCGCCTGCCCGTCGGGCGTGAGTTCGTGGAGAGAAAGCGCTTGGCCGATCCCCGACGCCCACATGGAGCCGACGTAGAGCAGGATGCCGATGAAGGCTAACCAGAAGTGGAGATTGGCGGCGGCAACGGAGCGCAGGGGTTTGTTCCAGAGTCGCGGCGCGAGCCAGTAGAACATGCCCGCGGCCATCAGCCCGTTCCATCCCAAGGTTCCGCCGTGGACGTGGCCGATGATCCAGTCGGTGTAATGACCGATGGCGTTGACTGAGCGGATGGAGAGCAACGGCCCCTCAAAGGTCGCCATGCCGTAGAAAGTGACGCCCGCGGCGAAAAACTTCAGTACCGGATCGGTGCGCAATTTGTCCCAAGCGCCGCGCAAAGTGAGCAGCCCGTTGAGCATGCCGCCCCAAGACGGTGCCCAAAGCACCAGACTGAACACCATGCCCAGTCCCTGCACCCAAGTCGGCAGGGCGGTGTTGAGCAGGTGGTGCGGTCCGGCCCAGATGTAAACGAAGATGAGCGCCCAAAAGTGAATGATTGAAAGCCGATAGGAATAGACCGGACGCCCGCAGGCCTTGGGCATGAAGTAATACATGATGCCCAGGATCGGCGTGGTGAGGAAGAAGGCCACGGCGTTGTGCCCGTACCACCATTGCACCAGCGCGTCCTGCACTCCGCTGAAAATCGGGTAACTGTGCAGTAAGCTCGTCGGCAGTGAAAGGTGGTTCACCACATAGAGCAGGGCGACGGTGATGACGGTGGCGATGTAGAACCAGATGGCGACGTAGAGGCTTTTTTCGCGCCGCTTCGCGATAGTCCAAAACATGTTGGCGCCGAAAATCACCCAGACCACGGCCACCAGCACATTGATCGGCCAGATCAGTTCAGCGTATTCCTTGCCGCGCGTCAGCCCCAGCGGCAGGGTGATGGCGGCGAGGACGATGATCAGTTGCCAGCCCCAGAAATGAACCTTGCTGAGAAAATCGGAGGCCGTGCGGGCCTTGAGCAACCGTTGCAGCGAGTAGTAGATGCCGCAAAACATCATGTTGCCCACAAAGGCGAAGATGGCGGCGTTGGTGTGGAGCGGACGCAGCCGCCCGAAGGTCGTCCAAGGCAGGCCGAGGTTGGCGGGCCACCAAGCCATTTGCAGCGCGACCAGCACTCCGGCGGCCAGCGCGACGAGGCCCCAGAAGACGGCGGCGATGAAAAATTGGCGGACGGTTTTGTCGTCGTACTCAATGGTGAGGGTGCGGGCGCTCATGGGCGGCGAGGGAAAAACGGGAGTGAGGGAGTGGAGAGGAAATTTAACGTGGCGGCTGGTCGGGCGCGTGCCCCGTGTCGTCGTCGAGCGGACGGAGGGATTCCTGTTCGAAGCTGGAATTTTTGCGCCAGCGAAAATCCTTCCAGTAAGCCACAATGAAAAAGAGGGCCAACAGGACGGAGAGAGGGATCGTCACCAAGAGGGCTGCCACTCGGGCCAGTGAAAAAGCCCGGACGGCGCGGGCAATTTTTAAGTGGGCATTGCACCCAGGCTAATGTCGGTTATAAGCAACGTTTGCGACGGCGCGGAGGAAAATGAGGAAATTTTCACGTCCGCGTGCGACTGCATCGCGTGGGGCTGTCCGATCTGCAAAGAAATTTCCTCCGGCGGCGCAGGAAATTCCCAGCGGGGAAACTCAGCCGATGGTGATGCCGTGCTTGCGGGCGCGGGCCAGGGCCATGAGCGGGAAGTAGTGGCGGTACATGTTGTAGTTGATCATGAAGCCGCGGGCCAGTTCGCGACCTTGAGCGAGGGCGGCGGTGTCGCCGCCCAGCTGGATGCGTTCGCCTACCCCGTAGCCGGGGAAGCCAGTGCCGGTGTATTCCTTTTGCTCCCAGGTGTTTTCCTTCTGGGTGCGGAGCAAGTAGGCCACGCCGCGCCGGATGGCGTCGTCGTGCTCGTGAGTGTTCATGGCGAGGAGGGACATCAGCGCCCAGCCGGTTTGGGAAGGCGTGCTCGGGCCGACCCCGCGCAGGGAGTCGTCCATGTAGGAGCCGCAAACTTCGCCCCAGCCACCATCGTCGTTTTGCTTCGCGCGAAGCCAGTCGGCGGTTTTTTGGATGCGCGGGTCTTGCATGTCGAAGCCCACGGCCTGCAGCCCTGGCAGCACCAGGGCGGTGCCGTAGATGTAGTTGACGCCCCAGCGCCCGAACCATGGCCCGTCGGCCTCCTGTTCGCTCATGATGTAATCGACCGCGCGTTTGACGGCGGGGTCGGACATGTCGTAGCCCATCAGTCCGAGTGCCTCCAGCTTGTGACCGGTGAGGTCGGCGCTGGGCGGGTCGAGCACCTCGCCGAAGTCGCAGAAGGGAATCTGGGTGAGGGCGGCGGTGTGGTTGTCCTTGTCGAAGGCGCCCCAGCCCCCGTTGGAGGATTGCATGGCGCGGAGCCAGGTTTCGGCGCGGGAAAAAGCGTGGTCGATGCGGGCGTGGTATTTTTCCGGCGCAAGTTGGCGCATCTGGCAAAGGACGGTGAGAGCGACAGCGGTGTCGTCGAGATCCGGATACCAAGTGTTGGCGCGTTCGAAAGCCCAGCCTCCGCATTCGACGCCCGGGACGGTTTCGGCCCAGTCGCCCTTGGTGAGGATTTGCTTGTCGAGAATGTAAAGGAGCGCCTGCTCCATTTGGGGAAAGGAATCCCAAGTGGCCCCGCAATCGAGGATGGCCTGCATGGAAAGAAGCGTGTCCCAGATCGGCGATTCGCTGGCCTGGATGTGGGTGGCACCGTCGCGCTCGTAAGTCCAGTGGTGATCCCAGGCCTGAAGCCCGGCGGCGATGACCGGATGGTCGCGGTGGTAGCCCTCGGTGTGGAGGGCGATGAGGGCGTAGATCCACGGCGGCTGGATGCCGCCCCAGGCGCCGTCGGCGTCCTGGTGTTTGATGATCCATTCGAGCACCAGCTGGATGGATTTTTCCCGCCCCGGCTTCCAGGGCAGTTTTTGCCAGAGGTGGAGTGCGGAGTCGGCGAGGCGGAAAAACTGCGGCCAGAAACCGGTCATCGGTTTGAGCGGCATGGTGTGGTCGAAGTTGTGTCGCCCCTCGGGGAAAAGTTCCTCCAAACGGCGTTCGGGAGCGAGCGGCGCGGCCGGACGGCGGACGGAAACCACGCTCATGGACATGAACGTCGCGCGGGCCCAGCTGGCGAATTTGTAGATGTTAAACGGGAGGAATTTCGGGACGAGATAGATTTCGGGCGGAATGACCGGGATGGTTTCCCAGGGCCATTCGCCGACGCAGGCCAGCCAGAAGCGGGTGAACATGCGGATGTTTTTCAGGCCACCGTGGGCGAGGATCCATTCGCGGGCCTTACGGAGCGGTTCCTCGTCGGGCCGGTGTCCGGCGGAGCGAAGCGCGGCGTAGCATTCGACGGTGGTGTTGATGTCGCCGAGTTCGGCCCCGTAGTAAATATCCCAAGAGCCGTCGTCGCGTTGTTTTTGCAAAATGGCGCGAAGGATGCCTGGGTATTTGGGGTCGTCGGTGCGGCCCAGGATGTGCATGGCGAGCACCCATTGGGCCTCCATGCAGCAATTGGATTCGAGCATGCCGTTCCAGTAGCCCTCGGGCTTTTGGTGGTCGACCAGCCAGGCGAGGGCGCGGTCGATGCCTTGGTCGAGAGAAAGAGTCATGGCCCGGACAGTGCGGAAGGAAATTTTTTCGTCAATGCCCGGAGGCGGAGGAAATTGCTGCCGCGCATTGATATAAGTTTGCCAGTGGGAGGAAAGGCTGGTCTTTGAACTGGCAAATGATGTGGCTGCGTTGTTTTTGTTTGCTGTTGCTGGGAGTGGTGCTGGGGCGGGCCGGGGAGAAACCGGTGATTGCGCCGCCGCCGGAATGGGTGGCGGAGAAAACGCTGGCGACCCTGCCGCCGACCCCGGCGGAGGACGCGGCCTACGGGCTGGATTTTCTCCTGCGGGATTTGCGGGTGCATGCGACGCGCGGGGAGGCTTATCTCCGGCAGGTTTACCGGGTGACCTCGGAGGGTGCGCTGCATTCGGCGGCGCGTTTCGAGTGGGTTTTCGATCCGCTGTACGAGGAGGTGGAGTTGCATTACCTGCGGGTGATTCGGAATGGTGTGGCGACGGAGCGGCTGCGCGCGGAGGAAATCAAGGTGATCCAGCAGGAGGCGGATTTGGAGCGGCAGATGCTGAACGGGCACCGCACCGCGCTGGTGATTCTGGAGGATATCCGGGTTGGAGATGTGATTGACTACGCGGCGACGGTGCGCGGGAGAAATCCGGTTTTTGGCGGGCATTATTTCGATGTTTTTCAGACTGCCTGGACGGTGCCGGTGCGCCAGTTCCGCGTGGAAGTGGCCGTGCGACGCGGGATGCTCGACGCCGCAGCCTTGGCGGTGCAGGACGTGGGAAATGCGCCCGCGCTTCAGGAAAAAATCGAGGGCGCGCAGCGGCGGCTCACATGGGAGGCGGCGGACATTGCCCCGGTGGTGCTTGGGGAATGGGCGGTGCCGTATTGGTATGATTTTTTCCCGCTGGTGCGGGTGTCGGATTTCCGCTCGTGGGCGGAGGTGGTGGAGTGGGCGCTGCCGTTGTACGCGCTGCCGGAGGAAATTCCTTTGCCCGTGGCGCAGGCCGCGGAGGAAATGACCCGCGGGCTTTCCGGCGCGGAGGAAAAAGCCCTGGCACTGCTCCGGTTTGTCCAGCAGGACGTGCGCTATCTCGGCATGGAACTTGGCGCGGGCACGCACCGTCCCTCTCCTCCCGAGGTGGTGTTGGCGCGGCGTTTCGGCGACTGCAAGGACAAGACCCTGTTGTTTTGCGCGCTGGCCCGGGTGGCCGGGGTGAAGGTTTTTCCCGCGCTGGTACACACAGAATACAAGGACCGGGCGGAGAAAGTGCCGCCCTCGCCCGGGTCGTTTGACCATGTGATCGCGGCGATTGAAAGGCCGGACGGCGGCTATTGGTGGGTGGACCCGACGGCGACGAGCCAAGCCGGCGATCTGGAGCACCGGGCGGTGGGGGATTTTCGCCGCGCGTTGGTGATCAAAGCGGGCGGTGACGGGTTTTCCACGGTGACGGTGCCGCCGGGCGCGGCCAGCCGCATTGAGTCGGTGGCGGAGTTTTTCGCGGAGGAAATTGGCGGCCCGGCGCGGCTGGCCATTCGGACGGTGTATGCGGGTGAGATGGCGGATGCGATGCGGAGCTATTTCGCCAAGAACGCTCCGGCGCAAATCGCAAAGGAATACCTCAACGACTGCGCCCGCTTGTATGGAAAGGTCGAAAGCACGGCCCCGGTTGCGTGGGAAAGCGACGGGGGCGGGAACCGCCTCACGGTGACGGAAAATTACAGGCTGTCCGAATTGTGGAAACAGGACGGCCAGGGCGTTTGGAGGCTGACGGTGACGGAAAACCTGATCAGCGCCCACTTGGAGCGACCGCAACACGTGGTGCGGGACAAGCCGCTGGCGGTGAGTTTTCCTCTGCGCTTGGAGTCGGAAATCCGCGTGCGTCTGCCAGAGGAATGGGCGTTGGAGTCGGAGGAAATTGTACGCCAGGAAAGCCAGGCCTTTGCCGCCACGCTGACGCCGCGGTTGAGCGAGGACAAGAAGACGGTGATTTTGCGCTACACTTGGGAGTCGAAGCAGGATCATGTGACGCCGGAGGCGCTGGCGGAACATTTGGTTGCGCAGGAGCAGATGCAGGAGCACGCCGGGTATGAGTTTTGGATGCGCGAGCCGGGCGGAGAAAATGCTTTTCGCTTGAATCTCACTCTGCTGCTGGCGGCGCTGTCCGCGGTTTTCCCCGCAGCCTGGCTGGGCTGGTGGCTCTACCGGAGGAAGCGCAAAGGCCCGCCAGAAATTCCGCAACCGGGCGACGCGCAATTGCGCGGCTTGGGCGGCTGGCTGATTTTGCTGGGAGTGCAGACGACGCTTCAGCCGTTGATACTGACTGGAACATTCCTGCACAATTTTGGCGAATATATCGACTTGCACCATTGGAACGAGGCGGTGGAAGCGGTCCGGAAAATGTATGATATCGACATGGGAATTCTTCTGGTCGCCGAGGCGTGGGCGGGCGTGCTGCAGATAGTGCTGAGCGGCGCGCTGGCCGTGGCTTTCTTCCGCAAGAAACAGGTGTTCCCCATGTTTTGCATGAGCTTTTTCGCGTTTAACCTGTTTGCGCTGATCGCGGACTCGGCGGTGACGGAGCTGTTGATGGGCGAGGGGTGGGACGACGAGGCGATTGTCGCCGTTCTGCGGGTGGCCTTCTGGGGGACGATCTGGTCGGCCTATCTGCTGCGGTCGCGGCGGGTGAAGCTGACTTTTGTCCGCTAAGAGGCGATTTCCTCTGCGGGCGAGGGGATGGTTTTCGCGAAGAAAAACAGCAGCACCAGCGCGGGAATGGCGCAGACCGCGCCGACGTAACCAAGGCCGGGCAGACCGATGCCGCTCATGGCCAGACTGCCAAACAAGGCGCCGCTGCCGATGCCCAGATTGAAAATCCCCGAATACAGGGAAATGGCGGCGTCGGTGGCGTGGGGCGCGAGACGGAGCACCCAGGACTGGAAGGCCAGCCCCAGCATACTTTGCGCGATGCTCCAGCCGATCAGGCAGGCCAGCACCAGCGCAAAGGAAAAATGCAGCAGGCTGACCGCCGCCAGCATGAGCAACGCGAAAATTCCTCCGCCCAGCAGCACGCGCCGCAGGTGTTTTTCGCTATGCACGCTGGCAATCCAGACTCCAACGACTCCCGCCGCGCCAAAGGCAAACAGCGTGGTGCTGACGTTGTTTTCCGCCACGCCCACGACCTGGGTGAGGAAGGGAACGAGGTAGGTGAACAGCGTGAAGTTACCGGTGATCAGGCAAGCCGTAACCACGTAGGCCGCGACAAGGGTTTTGTTGCGAAACAACGAGGGCAGGCTGCGCAGACTGCCCGCATGGCTGCTGGCCAGGCGCGGCAGCAGGGCGCGGAGCAAAAGCAGAATGAGCACGCCGAGCGCGCTGATCACGATAAAGGTGAGCCGCCAGCCCATGTGGTGTCCGAGCGCGGTGCCGACCGGCACGCCGAGCACCGTGGCGAGAATCGCGCCGCCCGAGACGATGGCCAGCCCGGTGTTGTGTTTTCCTTTGGGCGCCAGACGCACTGCCAGCGCGGGGGTAACCGACCAAAAAACTGCGTGGGCAAAGGCGATGATCAGCCGGCAGGCGAAGAGCGAGTAGAAGCTTTGCGCGAAGCCGCAGAGGAAATTTCCCAGGACAAAGGTGCAGAGCAAGAGCACCAGCAACTGGCGACGTTCCATGTGCGCGGTGAGCAACGTCAGCGGCAGCGAAACCAGCGCGACGATCCAGGCGTAGCCCGTGAGCAGCCGGCCGGTGATGGCCTCGGTTTCGCCGATGCTGCGGGCAATGTCGGGCAGCAATCCCACCGGCATGAACTCCGAGGTGACGTGGATGAAGGAGGACAGTCCCAGTAGAAACACGGGAAGCCAGCCGCGCAGGAAATCGTTTTTGGGCATGGAAAGAGCGCCGAATGGTGGCGATGCGGAGGAAAAATGAAAGGGTGATGTGTGGGGCGAAGGAGGGGAGTTTTCTTGGCGAAATATGGGTTTTGAAAATTTATTCTTATGAGTGAAATTTTTGTTGAGGCGGGCGAGATTTGCAGTGATAAGCGTTTCAACCAATCCGGATTTAACCTTCACTCCATTCACTTATGTCAACACCCACAGAAGAAAACACCACTCCCGCCGGCGCCCCAGCGAATAGCAAGCGCGTCCTGGCCGGCGTTCTGGGCATTTTGCTCGGCGCGTGGGGCATTCACAAGTTTGTGCTGGGATACACCAAGGAAGGCATCATTACGCTGCTGATCTCCCTGCTGGGGTCGGTTCTGACGTTTGGTCTGGCCGCCGGGGTGATGATGGTGATCGGCTTGGCCGAGGGCATTATTTACCTCACCAAGACGGACGAGCAATTTGAGGAAACTTACGTCAAGGGCCGCAAAGGCTGGTTTTAAGCCGGTGCAAAGTTGACCGCAAAAAAAGGCACCCGGGCGGGTGCCTTTTTTTGTGGGGACAACGACGGAAGGGCCGCCGGAGGAAATCAGATTTTTTGCAATTCGTAGCCGTCCTTGCGGTCGAGCGATTTCCAGCCCAGCGCGGCCAGTTCGTCGCGCAACCGGTCGGCGGCGGCGAAGTCACGGGCCTGCTTGGCGGCCCAGCGTTGCTCGCCCAGCGTGGCGACGGCGGGAGGAATTTCCTCCGCAGCTTTTTCCTCCGCAGCGAAGAGGATCAGGCCCAGCGCGAAGAGAATTTTTCCGAGACCGGACAAGTCGGCGCGGGCTTGTTCGACAGTGCGGTCGGCGGCGGTGACGACTGGGAGGGCGGAGAAAATTTTCCCCAGCGTCCCGGCGACGTTGAGGTCGTCGCAGAGCGTTTCCCATGCGGAGGAAAATTCCCCCCAGGCGGTGTTCTTTTCCAGCACGGCGGGCGGCGCGAAGTCGGCCTTGGTGAGGCCGTTTTTCTCGAGCAATTTCTCTGCGCCCTTTTCCAGCTTGTGCAGGGCGGCGGCGGCATCGTCGAGGGATTTGAGCGTGAAGTTAAGCTGGCTGCGGTAGTGTCCGGCGAGCAGCGCGTAGCGGACTGCCATCGGCGAAGCGCCCTTGGCGCGCAGGTCGTCGAGCGTGTAGAGGTTGCCGAGGCTTTTGGACATTTTCGCGCCGTCCACCATCAGGTGCATGGAATGGAACCAATGGGCGACGAAGTCCTTTTGTCCGGTGGAGCATTCGGACTGGGCGATTTCGTTTTCGTGGTGCGGGAAGCAGAGGTCGATGCCGCCGCCGTGCAGATCGAAGGTCTCGCCGAGGTAGTGGGTGCTCATGGCGGAGCATTCGATGTGCCAGCCCGGACGGCCTTCGCCCCAAGGACTGGGCCAGAAATTCGGGCCGTCGGCGGGCTTGCGGGATTTCCACAGGGCAAAGTCGGCGACGCTTTCGCGCTCGTATTCGTCGGCGTCATTGGCCGCGCCGGCGCTGTTGGTTTCCTGGGTGCGGAGCGCGTCGCGGTCGAGGTGGGAGAGTTTGCCGTAGTCGTGGCAGGAGCAGACTTTGAAGTAAACGGAGCCGTCGGCGGTCACGTAGGCGTGGCCGTTGGCGACGAGTTTTTCGATCATCGCGACCTGCAGGGGAATGTGCTCGACGGCGGAAGGCTCGACGTGCGGCGGCAGGAGGTTGAGGGCGGTGCAGTCGGCGTGGAATTTTTTTGTCCACTTCGCGGTGAAATCCTTGAGGGAAACGCCCTCGGCCTGGGACTGGCGGATGGTTTTGTCGTCCACGTCGGTGATGTTGCGGACGTGGCGGACTTCGGTGCCGTCCACTTCAAGTGCGCGGCGGAGGATATCCTGGATGAGAAAGGTGCGGAAATTGCCGATGTGGGCCGGGCCGTAAACCGTCGGGCCGCAGCAGTAGATCCGGTAAGGCGTTGCGGGCTCGCGCGGGGCGAGCGTCTTGACGGAGCGGCTGAGGGTGTCGTGGACGCGGATCGGCATGATGTTGTTCGCTAAAAGGAAGAGCGGAGGAAAACAGGCTGGGCGCGGAACGAAAGCGAAAAGTCGCCCCGGCTTCCGGCGTGTGGTCGTCGCGAAGGAAATTATAGGGAAGGTGTCAATGGGCGGAGGAAGCGTTTCGTGGGTCTGACTGCTTCGTTGCCCCTGTTTTTTTAATCCTGTGCCATTCTTGCACCCATGGCCTTTTAAGGTGACTCGGATTGTTTTTGCTGGGTGCGTTATGGGCGGTGGCCAAAGCCGGTTGAGCGGCGGGTGCAGTGTGCGGTCACCCTGGGAGAATTTCCTTCAGAGTCGCCAATTTTTAGCAAGATGTTGCGTAAAATGGGCTTGGCAAATGGTGAGTTGGGGGCGAAGCTGAGGACGATGAGGAGCCTCTCTAGTTGGGAATGGAGATTACTGATACTCACACTGCTATTTTTGGCGCAGCTTTTAATCTATTGGATAGTGACCCTTTATTACGATTGGCGAACCAGGAACCGGAATAAGTGGGACTGAGCTTGCGGCAAGGCGAGCGGTTTTCCCTCAGTGCTTGGCGGTGAGGGTACGTTTGATGAAGCCGGGCATGAGGATCCAGGCACCGCGCTGGACGCTGGAGTGGTCGAGTCCGGCCATTTCGTAAAATTCCACCCGGGGGTGGCCGAGGTTGCGCAGGCTGGTGGCGAACAGTTGGTTTTCCTCCACCCGGTTGCGGTATTC
>CALNBE010000315.1 GCA_937874455.1 uncultured Opitutia bacterium
CGATGGAGACCTGGCCGTCCGGCTGGGTCTGCAGGGCTTCCACGGCGTTGCCCACAATGTTTTGCAGGACGCGGAGCAGCTTCTTTGGTTCGCCATCAAATTCCACCGGCTCGACATCAATTTTTAACGAAGGCAGGTCGTCAGCAAACAGCGGGGCATTGAGAAACTGGAAGGTTTCGATGAGTTCGCGCAGGTTGACCTTGGAGAAAACGTTCTTTTTGCCGGAGCGGGAAAATTCGCCGATTTCCGCTGCCATGTGGGTCATTCTCTCGACTTGGGCTTCAATATTTCGGCAGGTGGCTTGCGTGCGCTGGTCGGAGTGGTGTTGGGCGAGGACTTGGGTGTTGAGGGCGATAAGATTGAGCGGATTTTTGAAGTCGTGCAGGACGCTGTTGATCAGGGTGCCGAGCATCGCGAGATTTTCCTGAGTGGAAATATCGCTCAGGTAATGCTGAGTGGTGGCGGAGAGATGGCCGATGGAGACGCAGATCAGGCTTTTGAGAACCGAGGAGGCGTTGATAAACGGCAGAAGTGTTTCCCGCGGAATGAAGCCGTAGGTACTGGGGGTGATGGAGGTGGCGCGGGCGCTGCGGTTTTGGTTGAGGAGAATGCCAATTTCTCCAAACGCGCTGCCTTCCTTGGCGTAATTGACAAAACGATGGGTGCCGTCGGCATTGCGTTTGCTGATGGCAAATGTCCCATTAAGAACAAGATAGAGTCCGTTGCAAGGGGTGTTTTCCTCGAAAATAATTGAATCCGCAGGGACTTGGTGGCATTGGGCGGTGGCGAGAAGTTGGGCGCTGTCCTCTGGGGAGAGGGCGGAAAAAAATGGGTGATCGGGAATGTTCATGAGGAAATTTCTAAACAAGGGAAGGGGTTTTTCCTTATTTTGCAAGCGGCTAATAATGAAGAGTGAAAGGAGTGAAAGATTGCCGATGGGACTGTTGGGAGCGCGATTTTAAGAGAGGGAAAATGCCTTGTCGCAAGGTTTTATTGTGCAAAAGTTGTTTTTGCGGCGCACCAGCGTTTTGGGTCGTTGGGGGCCGGGCCCAGGCAATTTGGGCCGAGAGGGTGCCAAGGGAGTTTTGCTTGAGGGAATGGGCTTGGCTCGAAAGGTGATTTGCGAAGAAATTTCCCTTCCCATCGGACAGATTCTTGTCAAGATTCAGCAAACTTATGCTTATCACTTCCCAGTTTAAGGAAAAGTTTGGACAAACTCCGGCGTTTATTGCCCGGGCTCCAGGCCGTTTGGAGTTTATTGGCAATCACTTGGATTACAATGGCGGCCCGGTTTTGGGCGCGGCGATTGATCGGTATGTGACGGTGGCGATTGGGCCGCGGACGGATGATCGGATTGTGCTGGTGAGCGACGCGCAGGAGGTGCGTGTGGAAATTGCATTAAGCGCGGTGGTGCCGTTGAGCGGCGATGTGTCGTGGGGGAATTATCCGCTGGGGATGTTGAAGGTAATGTGCGATGCGGGGATGCCCGTGGAAAAAGGATTCAATTTGTTAGTGACAAATGATTTGCCAATTGGGGCGGGCTTGTCGAGCAGCGCAGCGATCGAGCTGGCCACGGGCTATGCTTTGTCGGCGTTGTATCACTATCCTGTCAACCGGAAGCAAATGGCGATTTTTGGCCGGGCGGCGGAAAACACCTTTGTCGGGATGCCCTGCGGCATTCTTGACCAAGGGTGTAGTGCTTTTGGGCAGGCTGGCAGCTTGGTGTTGATCGATTGTACCAAAAACGAGTTTTCGAACCGGGCGATGCCGGACGGCACGCATTTTTGGGTGTTCAATACGCACAAGAAGCATGCCCTGATTGATTCTTTCTATGCGACCCGCAACAAGGAGTGCATGGAGGCCACCGCGATTTTGCAGAAGAAAAATCCGGAACTGGCCAATCTGGCCTCGGCCACCGAGGCCGAGTTGGAGGCGGCGAAGGAAAATCTGGGTGCCGAGCGTTACAAACGCGCCCTGCATGTGGTGCGAGAAACGGCCCGGGTGCGGGATACTTTGGCGGCGCTGGCCGCGGGCGGCCCGGTGCGCATTGGAAAAAATCTGACTGCTTCGCACGAGAGCTCGCGCGACCTGTTTGAAAACAGCTGCGAGGAGCTGGATTTCCTCGTGGCCCATGTGACGAAGATGCCGGGTGTTTTTGGTGCCCGGTTGAGCGGAGGAGGATTTGGTGGTGCGGTGATGGCGCTAACGGACGGCAGTTTCACTGCCGAGTCGGCGAAGCAGCTGGTGGCGGATTATGCGGGCAAATTTGGTAACGCGCCCTCAATCTTTCACGCCAAAACCGGCGCGGGAGCGGGATTGCTTTAATCTGCGGGAGCCCCATGATCAGGGGTGTGCATGAGGAAGGTTCTCCTGGTTTTTTTCTGGATGTGGGCCGGGTTGTCCGCCGTCGCGCAGACAGGGCAGCTCGGCTTTTCCTATGCGCAGGTGGTGTCGGAGGCCCGGGTGTTGTCGGCCGGCCCGTATTTCCCCGAGCGGGAAAAGGTGCCGCGTTTTTTTCTCGAACTTTTTTATGACCAGTTCCGGCAGATTAGTTTCCGCCCGGAAGAAAGTGTGTGGGCCGGAACGGACTCGCCCTGGCGGTTGCAGCTGTTGCATCCGGGATTGAATTATAACCGGATTGTCCAGCTGCACACGGTGGAGGACGGAGTGTCTCGGCGGCTTGGCTATGACGCGCGGTGGTTCGACTTCGGAAACCTTCGGGTGAACGGACGGTCCCTGCCGTCCGGCTATGCGGGCTTCCGCCTGTGCGGCGAGGTGAACCGGCCCGGGGAGTGGAGTGATTTTGCCCAGTTTGCCGGGGCGACTTATTTCCGGTGCGTGCCAGTGCAAACCGGGGCGGCTTTCGGTGTTTCGGCCCGCGGGGTGGCGGTCAATCCCGGTTTGGCGGAGGTGGCGGAGGATTTTCCGTTTTTCAAAAAATTCTGGATTGTGCGGCAGCCGGCAGGATCAAGCCAGGCAGTGGTGCTGGCGTTGATGGACAGCCCGAATGTGTGCGGCGCATTCCGGTTTGTGGTGACGCCCGGACGGGCGACAGTGACGGAGGTGGAGGCGGCGCTCTTTTTCCGCGAGGCGGTGAGCCGGGTCGGGCTGGCCCCGTTTTCCTCGATGTTTTGGTACGGGGAAAACGCGGTGCGCAAACCGATGGATTTTCGCCCGGAGGTGCATGATTCGGACGGATTGCTGGTGGAGGCACGGGACGGGCGCCGGTGGTGGCGCCCGCTGGCCAACGGCAGCACGGTGCGGCACAGCTCATTTGCGGTCGGGAAAATCAAGGGCTTTGGCCTGCGGCAGCGGGATGAGAATTTCTCCAGCTATCAGGATTTGGAGGAGAACTACCACAAACGGCCGGGAGTTTGGGTGGAGCCGCTGGAGGGCTGGCCGGACGGGACGGTGCATCTGCTGGAGGTTCCAACGGCGGAATCCGTCTGGGACAATGTTGCCTGCTACTGGCAGCCAGACACGTTGCCGGGGCGGGGCGAGACACTGCGGCTGCGGTACCGGATCACTTGGGCGGGGGAAACAGGTTTTTCCAGCATGATCTCGCGGGTGACGGATACCAGGGTCGGGCGGGTGGAGAACGCGCCTCGGGCGACGCGATACGTGGTGGATTTTGCCGCTGTTCCTGGGGACAATGGTGACAGCGAGGTGCCGGAGCTGGAGGCGCGGGTGATTGGCGCGGCACAAATCCGCCGGCAGGAGTTGCGGGTGAATCCGGAGACGAAGGGTTGGCGGGCGGTGCTGGAGGTGGAGCCCGTGTCGGTGCGCGAGGAATACACGGTGCAGGCGGTGTTGCGGCGCGCCGGCCGGGATGTCTCGGAAAATTGGGATTATCTGGCCACGCCTGCGGAGTAATTTTCCTCCCCGGTGGAGGGATTGGCCAGCGCAGTGAGCACGTAATGGAGCGCCCACACCACCTCGGACATGGTGGCGTAGTCGAGTTTCTCCGGCGTGTCGCTGAGCTCATGATAATCGTTGGAGCGGAGAAAGGCGGTGTCGGTGATGGAAAACGCCGGGATGCCCTGCTGCCAGAACGCCCAGTCGTCGGACCAGCCGATGCGCCGGACCGGCTGCGGAAAAGCCATGCGGCGGAGGGTGACGCGGGAGTGTTTTTGAAAAACGGCGGCGCATTCGCGGACAAAGGGCCGAGAACGGCTGTCGCTAAGGAAACACACGTAGTCGGCGGCGCGGGAAAGTCCGAGCAGTGTGGAAAAGGGGACACGTTTGTTTTGCGGGCCGAGCGTGTAGTTGCCGAGGGTTTCGGGGCAGAGCATGCCGATGATTTTCCTCCGCGGGTCGGCGGCGAGTTCTCGGGCGTAAACGAGACTGCCCATGGCCTCGCTTTGAAAGAAAGGCGGCTCCTCGTTGACGAAGGCCACGAAGTGCAAGGTGCGCTCGGTGGGCTGGTCATGGAGCATCCGGGCCAGCGCGAGGAGGGTGGCGATGCCGCTGCCGTTGTCGTTGGCACCGGGCGTGCCGAGCTTGTCTTTGAGCGGACTGTAGCTGTCGTGCCAGCCCGGCATGCCGACGCGCGAGTCGTAATGTGCGCCGAGCACCACGATTTCCTCCGCGCGTGAGGTTCCCTTTTTCACCGCTTCGATGTTCCAGACCGTTTGCGGGCCGCAGTCGAAAGGTTTTCCCGCCGGGACGAAAACCGGCTGGCGGCGGGTGGCGTAGCCCATGCGGTGGAATTCCGCCTCGATCCATTGGGCGGCGGCTTCGAGTTGTTCCGGGTGGTAGCAGTTGCGCTCGCCGATTCCCTTCGCGAGATGCGTCACGGTGCGGCGGATTTCCTCCGCGAGTTTTTTCCCGCGCAGCCGGACGTGTCCGGGTGCCAGATCCGGTTCGTAAACCTCGGCGTAGGCACCGCCGAAAAGGTCTTCGAGGAGACGGGCGGACCAGCGGCGACGGGAGACGCGGGGATGATGTCGGCGGGAGACCAGGGAGTGGAGCGGGTTTGCCATGCCCGCAAGTATAGCAAAACGCGGCGGAACCCGTGCATTGAAAAAAGCAATGCCGGGATTGAGCAGCTCAATCCCGGCAAAGGGAAAAGGGCGTTTGCGCCGCCGCTTACTCGACGCGGTGGAGGTGGACGCTGTCCACGATCTGGCCGTCCACGATGGCGTTGGTGACGATGATCAGGTGGTCGCCATAGCCGACCCAGTGTTCGCGTTTGAGGGCGGCGATGGCGTGCGCAATGGTGTCGAGCGACTTGTCCTCGAAGTTGACAAGAAAGGGAACCACACCCCAGCAGAGGCGCATGCGGCGGAGCACCACCGGATCCTCGGTAAAGGCGAAGATCGGGCAGTTGTAGGGACGCGATGCGGAGAGCACGCGGGGGAAATCGCCGTTGCGGGTGAAGACCACGACGGCGGCGTTTTCCAAGTCGAGGGCCAGTCCGGCGGCGGCGTGCAGCATTTTGGTTTTTGCCACGTCGTAAACTGTGTGGGCGTTGGCGCCGAGGGAGGCGTCGAGCTTGGGACGCACCGGGTCGTTGAAACCGATGGGCAGGGTGCTTTCCATGCGGGTGGCGATGCGGTCCATCACGTTGATGCAGGTGATGGGGTGCTTGCCGGTGGTGGTTTCGCCGGAGAGCATCACGCTGTCGGTGAGCTCAAGCACTGCATTGGAGACATCAGTCACCTCGGCGCGGGTGGGTACGGGGTTTTCGATCATCGACTCCAGCATGTGGGTGGCGACGATGACCGGCTTCCATGCGTTGCGCGCGAGTTGAATGGCGTTTTTTTGGATGATGGGCAGCGTCTCGTACGGCACCTCGATGCCCAGGTCGCCGCGGGCTACCATGAGCGCGTCGGCGGCGTCGATGATGCCCTTCAAATTCTGGATGGCGGACTGGTCCTCAATCTTGGCGATGATACGGGCCCGGGAACCCAGCTCGCTGAGGAAGGAGCGGAGGATTTCGATATCGCCCGCCTCGCGAACAAAGGAGAGGGCGAAGAAATCGATGCCGCATTCGACACCGCAGCGGACATCGGCGCGATCCTTGTCGGTGAGCGAGGGCAGCGCCACGCGCACACCGGGAAGGTTGATGTGACGGCGGCTGCCGAGCATGCCGGGTTGCTCGACTTGGCAGCGGAGGCGGTCGGCGGATTTTTGCGTCACGCGCAGCTGGATCAAGCCGTTGTCCACCAGTACCACGCCGCCCTGGGGCACGTCGCGCACTAGCAGCGGGTAGTTGACTGGGACGACGGGCACGTTGTCCTGGACGGGAGCCGCAGGGTCAACGATCAGGTCAATGATGTCGCCGGTTTTCAACGGCAGGGGTTCCTCTCGGGCTCCGGTGCGGATTTCCGGTCCCTTCACATCCATCATGATTGGGATGTCGCGTCCCACCTTTTCCCCCGCCTCGCGGACCCGGGTGACCATGGTGCGGACCCAGTCATGGTTGGCGTGAGCCATGTTGAGTCGGCAGACATCGGCTCCGGAGCGAATGACCTCCTCGAGCACATCGGGTTCGCAGGTGGCCGGACCGAGAGTGAAAGTGATTTTGGTGTGACGATATGAAGAACGCATATTGAGGGACTTTTCTCAGGAAAAAATGTTTTCCGGGAAAAGGCGAAAGGAATTTTTCCCCGCGGCAACTTGTTGCGGGAACGTTGCCGAAATTAGGCCCGGCGGAGGGCGATCACGGACTGGTAGTCGGGCAGGAGTTGGGAGAAAAACGTTTCCTGCTCGAAGGGCCAAGAGGCGTTGGGGAGGATTTCCCATGCGGGATGGGCGTGGAGCAAGTCGGTGCTCCAGGAGAAGTAATCCCGGTGGTCGGTGCGAAAGTGGAGGCGGGTTTCGCCGGGAATGGAAAGGGCGGCCAGGCGGTCGAGCAGGGCGGTTTGGATGAGCCGGTTTTTGTGGTGGCGGGTTTTCGGCCAGGGGTCGGGGAAGA
>CALNBE010000316.1 GCA_937874455.1 uncultured Opitutia bacterium
GGGGCGGTTGTTCGGCGAGCTTATCGTAGAGATAGGCAGCGGGAGTGACTGTCCAAAGTTGGTAGCCGGGAGTTCCGGCGAGGATTTCTTCGAAGCGCTTTTCGACACCGTTGACCGGGGCTTGGCCGTTGTACTGCTTGAGGGTGCGGTTACGAATGGCGTTGGGTTGGTCAAGGAAGGCGGCGACCTCGGGATCGTTTTCCGGGATATGGGGGAAATTGGGAGGATTGGAATCGGTGCGCACATAGCCGAGCACGTAGGAGGCGGATTTGCCGTAGGGATAGGTGCGCATGCTCTCAACCGAGATGCGGATGGGCCAGTTGGTGGGGAAGTTTTCTACAAAGCGGGCCAGTTCCTGCTCGGAGATGTCGCTGATCAGGGTGTAGGGAATGGCGCGCTGACCGTAGAGGTGCTTGTGGGCGCTGTCGATATCGACGACCTCGCGGCGGTCCAGCACAGCGTTGACCTTGTCGAGGTAGCGCTGCAGCACGTTGGCGGGAGCGAGGCGGGCCAGCTCGTTGGCGCGTTTTTTTTGCTGGCTACGGCGTTCGGCGCGTTCCTCTGCGGTGAGCGCGGTGAATTCCTCGGTGGCGGCGGTGAGCTGGCGGAACTGGCGGTCGGTGCGGCGGAGTTGGGCGTATTCTTGGCGGATTTCCTCCCGCAGGTCGGAAAAGTCGGCGACCACATTGTAGCAGGGCCGATTGCCAACGAGCAGGTGTCCGTGTCGGTCATAGATGTTGCCGCGCGGGGCCGGCAGAATGATCAGGCGTCGGCTCTGGTTCTGGGCGCGCTGGGTGTAGTCGTTACTGTCAACGAGCTGAAGGGAGAAAAGTCGGTAAACCAGCAGGGAGAAAAGCACGAGGATGATGCCGCCCAGCGCGGCAAATCGCCACACGCTCAGCCGGTCCACTAGTTGCGCCTGTTTTTCCGCAGTCATTCTTTTTTCAGCCGCTCCTCCAGCAGGTTTTTCCGCACCAGAAGGAAGCAGGAAAGTTGAAAGGAAAAATACCACATTCCCAGCATGGCGATCCAGGCGAGGGACACTAGCAGGGTGCAAAGGATGTTTTCAAGATGCAGAGTCCACGGAATTGTGCCGGGGGAAAATGCGGCGCAGAGCAAACAGTAGAGCAGGATGAGCAGGGCGCTGAGTGAGAGGGCAAAGGAAAACCAAGTGGTGCGCGGCCAGCGGAGAAATTTTTCCTGAAAAAGTTGGAGAATGAGCAGGGCGGGCAGCAGCAGGCTGGCCGAGAGCCCGAAGGGCGCGGGGCGGGCGGCGTCGGCCCAGACTGTGCAGAGCAAAACGGTGACGATGGCCGGGCGGGGAGGGAACAGCAGCGCCGGGAGAAAAAGAAGGAGCGGATCGACGTAGAGGAAAATGCCGAAGCGGGAGAGCCAAGGCTGGATCAGGGCCGGCAGTGAGACCCAGAGCAGCCCGGAGAGAATGCCGGGAAGCCAGCGGAGCGCCTCTTTCATGGACGGACCGAATTGGATGTTTCCGGAGCCAAGGGAACCATGATGGCGACTTCCTCCAGCCGGGAGAGATCGGTGTGGAGGCGCACTGCGGCTTCCAGGAACAGCCCATCGGAAGTGGGGGCAAATTTTCCCTCGATTACTCCGATGCTCAGTCCGGCGGGGAAGACGCCGCCGGTGCCGGTGGTGAAGACTTGGATGGGCGAGTTGGCGGGGCCGGGGTAGCGGTAGTCGGACGGCAGATAAGTGATGCGTCCGGTGGGCGGATGGAACGGTTTGTTGATGTCACCGGTAAAGACCACTGTGCGCTCGTCGCCGTCCAGGTTGGCGGAGATGCGGAAGACGGAGCTGGAGATGAGTTCGACCTCGCTGGTGTGCAGGTGGACTTTGATGACGCGGCCCACGACGCCAGTGTTGATTACCACCGGGCTGCCCTCGCGCACGCCATCGGCGCTGCCCTTGCTGACGGTGATTTGCTGCCACCAAGTGTGCAGGTCGCGGCGGGCGACACGGGCGATTACGGTGCGGAAATCGATTTTCCCGGGCAGTTGCAGCAATTCCTCCAGATGCTTGTTTTCCTCCGCCAGCCCGCGCATTTGCTGGAGTTCCAGTTGCAGCAGTGCGTTGGCGCGGGCGAGGTCGCGTCCGGCGATCAGCAGTTCGCGCCGGGAGCGCAAGCCGGTTTCGTCCCAGTAACGCTGCAAATCCTGCAACTGGGATTGGGCGAGGATGACTGGGGCTTGAAACTCGTAAAAGGCGTCGCGGAAAAAATGCCGGATGCCCAGCGGAACGGACCACCAGGCAAGCAGACCCAGAACGAGGTAAACGAACGGCTTTAAATTGATGCGCCCCGGCGTACCCACAGCAAAATTCCAGAGCTAGGCGGCGCGATCAGTGGCCGCGCCAGCGGGTGTCTTGCAGGATGACGCCAGTGCCGTTGACGACGGCGCAGAGGGGATCGTCGCCGCCAAAAACGGGGATGCCAGTGGCGTCGCTGAGCAGTTTGTCGATGCCGCGGATCAGAGAGCCGCCGCCAGCGAGGGCGATGCCGCGGTCCACCAAGTCGGAGGCCAGCTCGGGCGGGCAGCGCTCCAGGGAGGTGCGCACGGCCTCGATGATGGCGTTGAAGTTTTCCATCAGCGCCTCGCGCACTTCCTGCGAGGTCAGGTAAAGCGGCTTGGGCAGGCCGGACATGGCGTCGCGACCTTTGATTTCCAGAGTCATTTCCTGCTCCAGCGGCACGGCGGAACCGATCTTCATCTTGATTTCCTCCGCGGTGCGTTCGCCGATGATCAGGTTGTAGGCGCGCTTGACGTAGTTGATGATGCTGGTGTCGAGTTCGTCGCCGCCGACGCGGATGCTGCGGGCATAGACAATGTCGCCGAGGGAAAGCACGGCGACTTCGGTGGTGCCGCCGCCGATGTCCACGATCATGCTGGCGGCGGGCTCGCCGACTGGGAGGCCGACGCCGAGGGCGGAGGCGATGGGTTCGGCGATGGGGTGTACCTCGTCGGCTCCAGCGCGGAAGGCGGAGTCCATCACGGCGCGTTTTTCAACGGCGGTGATGCCGTAGGGCACGGCGACCACGACGTTGAGGTGGGTGAAGAAGTTTTTCTTGGCGACCTTGCCGATGAAGTAGCGGAGCATGTGCTCGCTGATCTCGAAATCGGCGATCACTCCGTCCTTCATTGGCCGCAGTGCGGAGATGGTGCCGGGGGTGCGTCCCAGCATCATCTTGGCATCGAGGCCGACCGCGATGGGTTTGCGGGTCTCGTTGTGAATGGCGACTACGCTGGGTTCGCGAAGCACGACGCCGCGATCTTTCAGGTAAACGAGGGTGTTGGCGGTACCGAGGTCGATGCCGATGGCATTGGAAAGGGAGAAAATTCCGGGCAAACGTTTGATCATGGGAACGATGGCGAAAAGGGATTGGCGCTAGCTTCGGTTGGACGAGACAGTTTTGTCAAAGACTATGTGAGTGCCAATAGGTTAATTTGAAAGAAGTTCACGCATAAAAAATCACCGCCAGCACGGCGGCCAGCGCGAATCGATACCATGCGAAGAGTGCCAGTCCGTGGCGGCTGATCCAGGCGACCATCCATTTGACGGCGAAAAAGGCGGTGACGGTGGCGAGCGTCAGTCCGAGTAGCAGCGGGCCGAAGTCGAAGGCGGCCAGCATGAGTTGGCCGGAACTGTAGGTTTTGTAGGCGCTGGCGGCGGAAAGAGTGACGAGGCCGAGGAGGAAGCTGAACTCGGTGGCGCGCACCGGGGAGAGGCCAACCAAGTAGCCGCCGCAGATGGCAGCCATGGAGCGGCTGGTACCCGGCCACATGGCGCAGCATTGGGCAAGTCCGATGGCGATGGACTGGCGGATGCCGAGCTGGTGGAGGTCGGGTCCTTCGGATGCGGTGGCGGCGGCGCGGCGACGTTGAATTTTCTCCACGCCAAGCATCACAAACGCGCCGACAAAAAGGGCGAGGATGACGGGGAAAATGCCGAAGAGCATTTTTTCGATCAGCTGGTTGAAGAGCAGACCGATGATGGCGGCGGGGAGAAAGGCCAGGAGCAGGTTGCGGGCGAGGAGGAAGCTCTCGCGCTGGCCGCGCAGCAGCCCCAGTAGCAGGCCGGAGACCCGGTGCCAGTAGGCGAAGAGCACGGCGAGAATGGCGCCGAATTGGATGACGATGATGTAGGCGTCGGCGGCGTTTTTCAGGGTGAAGGCGACGGTGACGGGCGGTTCCTCCGGGGTGCCGGTGGCCTTGTTCCAAATGCGGGCGGGCAGGGGCGGTTTTTCCTCGTCGAGCAAGGGTTGTCCGTTCTTGTCGTTGACCGGTGTCTCAGCGTCGAGACCGAGGAATTTGTTGGCGATGATCAGGTGTCCGGTGGAGGAAACGGGCAGATATTCGGTAAGCCCCTCGACCACGCCCAGCACGGCGGCGGCGGGATAACCGAGTTTTTCATCGGCGCGCAACGCCGAAGACTCCGGCGCGGAGGAAACGGCGGCGGGCGTTTCTTGCGCGGAAAGGAAAGGCGCTGGGATTAGCGCGAAGGCCAGTGAGAGAATGAGGAGGCGCACGGGAAGCATGGAGGAACTGCCAGCAGTGATGCGGAGAGCGGCGGGGGGTTCAATGCTTTTGCCAATTTTCTTTGCAGCGAGACAGTGCTTGCGGATGTAGTGAACGTTTGTCTTCTGTTGCGCGTGACAGGACATGAGCCGCGAACTCCCCACATTTGTGCATTTGGATGCCGACGCTTTTTTCGTCGCGGTGGAGCGGGCGTTGGATCCCTCGTTGCGCGGGAAAAAAGTGGCGGTGGGTGGGCGGCAGCGGGGCATCATTTCCTCCGCGAGCTATGAGGCGCGGGCTTGCGGGGTGTACACGCCGATGCCGACCGCGCAGGCGTTGCGGGTGTGCCCGGATTTGATTTTGGTGAGCGGCGGAATGGGCCGTTACGGGGAGTTTTCGCGCCGGTTGTTTGCGTTGTGCGAGACGGTGACGCCACTGGTGGAGCGGCGGTCGATTGACGAGGGGTTTATGGATGTCGGCCCGTGCGGCTGGCGGAGCGCGGAGGAAATTGCGGCGAAAATTCGCGCCCTGCAGCAAAGGATTCGAGAAGAACTGGATTTGCCGGTTTCCTTTGGGCTGGCGACAGCGAAGCTGGTGGCGGCGATTGCCAGCAAGCAGCGCAAGCCAGAGGGATTCACTGTGGTGGCGGCGGGCGCGGAGGAAAGTTTTCTTGCGCCGCTGCCCATTGGGGTTTTGCCGGGAGTCGGCAAAAAAACCGAGGTGCTGCTCAAGGCAAACGGCATCGTGAAGGTGGCGGATTTGCTGGCGCACGGCGACGCGGAACTGGCGGCGTTGCTGGGCCGGGACTGGCGGGATTGGCAAAGGATGGCGCGCGGGGAGGATGATTCGGAAATTTCCTTGGAGCGCGAGGACGCGAAATCGTATTCGCAGCAGGAAACCTTTGCAGAGGATGCGGCGGATTTTGCGATTATTTTGCGGGTGGCCAAAGGCATGCTTGATGCGCTGCTGCCCAAGGTGCGGGCGGACGGGAAGCGCGCGCGGACACTGACCGTCAAGGTGCGCTATCCCGGCATGGGCGAGGATGTGGCGGGGCGAAGTCTGGCGGCGGCGACGGATCTGGAGGGACCGTTTTACGCCTTGCTGGAGTCGTTGTTGCGGCAGGCGTGGCGGCGGCGGGCCGCGGTGCGTTTGGTGGCGGTGCGGCTGTCGGGGATTGAGGGGGAGGAAAGCCAGCTGGAATTGTTTGGCGAAAACCGGGAGCGGGAGGAAAGGCAGCGGCGGCTGGCGGAGGCGGTGGATGCGCTGAATGCGCGCAGCGGTGGCCGGGTGCGGCATGGGCACCAATTGGGCCGAGGGAAAAATTGAGCGATGGAGGAATTTTTCAATGACGCCGCCGGGGGCGAAAGGGGCGGTTGGAGCGGAAGGTGATTTCGGAAACGGCACCATCGACAAAAACTGCCTGCTGATAGGTAAGCGATTCGTCACCCCACAGTGAACCGGAAGGGCCCGGACGGTGCTGGCGTTGGGGTGGCGGACGTTTTTCGGGCGGCGGGGGCCGATGGTGCCGTCGCGGAGGAAATGGCTGGTCGGCGGACTCCACGTAGGTCCAGACATCCTTGGTGACGCCGTCTTCGGCGAGCAACAACACCGCCCTATCGGGTTCGCCCCACGCGATGTAAACCATGTCCGGCGAGTCGCCCAGCCGGACAATTCCTTGCAATATTCGGTGCCGGGTTTCCTCCGGGAACGAGGAAAATACGGCGGAAATTTCCTCCGCGCGCTCCTCGGGATTGCTGGAGAAGAAATTGGAAAACGAGTGGCAGCCGGCAAACAGCAGGCAACCAAGGAGCAGTGTCGAAAGCGGGGAATGGCGATGAAGGGCGAGGGGCATTGCCGGGGCGAGGGATGGGGAAGGGAATGTTTGGAGCGGAGGAAATGGCAAACAAAAGACGGGGCGGGCAATCGGCGAAGAAAACCCGCAGAGGAAATTTTACGAAAAATGCTTGCAGCACCTGCGTCGGCATCCATAACCCACAACCTCCTTTTCGGGTTAGTAGCTCAATGGTAGAGCAGTTGCCTTTTAAGCAATTGGTTCTGGGTTCGAGTCCCAGCTGACCCACCACCTTGGAACCCGCTAGAAATAGCGGGTTTCTTTTTGTTTAGGCGGGTCTGGTTTTTTCCGCTTCGGGCAATTTGGCGACGGGCAGGCTTGTTGCCACGAGTTTTTCGAGAATGCGCATCCGGTTTTGCAGTCCGGTGATTTGTTCCTTTAGTAGGCTGATTTCTGGATTGTCGGCGTGGGATTGACCGGTGGCGGCGGTGTTCTCCGGACCTGGCGCTTTTTTCCCCAGTAGCTCGATGCAGACATCGACGCACTCATTGCAGATGTTCGCGCCTTTGGGGCCGGCGATCATTTTTTCGCAGAGAGTGTTGGGCTTCCCGCAAAAAGAGCAGAGGTGATTTGATGGGGTTTCCTGTTCGGCCATTTGCGGTTATTTTCTGGGGAAAGTGGCAGAATCCTGTTTTGGAATAAAGTGGATAAAACGCCGGATTTTCCTGTGCGGGTGAGGCGTCAATTGGGGCAGATTTTCTCAGGGCGGCGAAGCGCTTTCGGCGGCGGCGTTTTGCTGGAGGAGAAATTCGACCCAGTGGAGGTCGTGCGGCTCGGTGATTTTTGGGTTAGGGGAAAGGTTTTCGACGAGGGAAACGGGATGGCCGGCGTGGATGGCGGCGGCGACATCGTCGGTGATGGGGATGCCGGCGGAGATGATTTGCCGGTAGGCGTCGAGAATGAGGTGGTGGCGGAAAACTTGGGGAGTTTCCATGGCCCAGAGCGTGGAGCGGTCGAGGTCTTGCAAAACGGCGGGAGAGACCGGACGGGGGTGCGGCGGGGCTTGTTTGATGGTGTCCTTGACGCGATGGGCGAGCACGGCGGCTCCGTCGCGCAGGGCGACCACGGAAAGTTCGAGCAGGGCGCTGGTGGTCAAGAGCGGACGGGCGCTGTCGTGGATGAAGACGAGTTCGGCATCGTCGGGGCAAGCCAGCAGCCCATTGAGGACGGAGTCCCGGCGCTCTTTTCCTCCGCGCGCCCAGCGAAGGGAAAATGCGGGGGATATCCAGGGTTGGACGGCTTCTTGGATGGCGGATTGCTGGGCGTCATCCCGGCAGACGATGACAAAACCATGGACCACCTCGGCGGAGAGAAAGGCGCGCAGACTGTGGACGAGCACCGGAAATCCCGCGAGCGGCGCGAGGATTTTGTCGGAAACTGCGCCGCGCATCCGGCTTCCCGAGCCGCCGGCCAGAAGAATCGCATAAGAGGCCATGGGGTGCATTTCTGGGAAAAGGGCGGCGCACGGCAAGCGTCACTTTGGGGTGGTGATTTTTTTGAACAAAAATGACAATTTGAGCGCGATTTTCTTGAAAATTTTCAGATGAATTTTCTTCATAAGAAGTTTATTATTATTTTCTTGAGATTTATATTGTGTTTGGAGTGCATCTATTTGCGCAAAATGTTGTTTTTTTGATCAAATTTTGTTGACGGGCAAAGTTTGTTTAAAAGCATCAAGGTGTCTGTTTAATAGTTGACTAACTTAACTACCCTTCTCCCATGAAAATGACCTCTGTCTTTTTGCGTACCCGACTGCCCCTGTTTGTCTCTGCCGCCTCCCTGGCGGGCGCCGCTTCTTTGTCTGCGGTGGCATGGACGGGAGGTGATGGGAATTTTAATGAAGACACGAACTGGACCGACACGCCGGCGGCCGACGCGTATATTGACATTACGAACGGCAGCACGGTGACGGTGTCAGATGCGTATGCGGAGGCGTTTGGCTTGTTGACGCTGACTGGTGGCAGCACGCTGGATGTCGCAACCGGCGGCAGTATTTTGTTCAGCGAAACCTCAATTGGTGGCGGCGAAGGGCCGGGTTCCTTGAAGATTTCCGGCGGGGAGCTCACAATCGGCGTTGGCACGGATGCGGCGGATTTGGCTAATCTGACTCTGGAAGCAGGCGGTAATTTGGAGATATCGGGTGGGATATTGAATATTGCGGCGTTGACCGCGGCTGGGGGCAATTTGATCACCATCAGCGGCGGGGCGATTAATAGCAATGGAAGCACTGACAACGATAAAACCATTTTGAACTCGACCACGGACGCGAACACGGTGGACTTGGTGATGACGGGCGGGAGCTGGACAGCGAGCAAGCACATTTATTTTGGACAATCGGGAACTACCGCTGGCAATACCTACGTGGCGAACATTTCGGGAGGAACCATTACCGGAAACGATTATATTATCTTTGGCGCGGGTGGTAGTGACGCTTTGTTAAACCTCTCGGGTAACGGAAAGATCGTAAAGCAGGGGAGTCAGAAGTTGATTTTCGCGGATGGATCCGGCAATACGGCTACGGCGATTTTGTCGGATAATGCGAGCATTGAGTCTTCAAACGATGTGGACATCGGCTGGAGTGGGGGCCGGGCTACGGTGAGAGTCAATGACAACGCAAGTATCGAATTGACGGGAGGCACTCTGTCGGTCGGTCGAAAGGGAACTTCTGGTCAAGGGATTTTGATTGTCGATGGAGCTGGTGCGTTGGTGAAGACTAGCGGGTACTTGGAGATTGGTCGTGACGGAACTACGGCGGATGGCGGAGATACTTGGGGTGGTCTGGTAAGTTTGATCAACGGAACCATTGATGTTGGTGGTGACATTGCCATGGGGTCGAACAATGGTACGGCCAAACTGGAAGCATCCGGAGGGCTTTTGAAGGTAGCGGGCAATTTGCGAGCCGTAGCTTCGCTGAAAACAGAAATCGATTTGGGCGGCAGTGTGGTGGCCAATTTGGGAAAGCTGACGGTTGGGAGTAAGGAGTCTTCGGTTTTGAATATTACCGACGATGCCAAGGTAACAATTACGAACAGTCTTGATGGCAATGTGAGTTCGGGCAGTGCTGCCACTGATACTTCTGCCGGGACTACTTTTTATGCGACGATCAATATTAACACTACTAATGTTGTGAGTATTGGTACCGATATGCATCTTGGAAAAGCTTCGTATACGGTAACGGAGACGAACATAACGAATTCAACGGTGAATGTCGGTGGTGACGTCAATATCGGACGCGCGAGTAATGCGACATCAACGGTAATTTTGCAGAACTCGACGCTTAATGTGACCGGTAGCGAGAAATCCTTATATGTCGCTACCAGCGGAGGAACGGGAACGCTTACTCTTAATGATTCGACTGTTACGGCGGCGAAGCTGAGAGTGGGAAATGATGGCAATGCCTCCAAGGGAACTTTGACATTGAATGGAACATCCCAAGTGTCTATTTCAGGGGAAACTCGGGTGGCAAACTGGGGAAATGGGGAGATTAATCTTAATGACACTTCTACCCTGTCTTCAGGCACATTGGTCTTGGGCCATTATTATGGGACAGGTGGAAGGCTGAATATCACTGACTCGGCCATAGCAACCATTTCTGGCGACGTGAATATGGGATCCAACTCTGCCACGGGTACCATCAATTTGGATGAAAATGGAAGCTTGTATATTACTGGAGACGGCAGTTCTTTAAATCTTGGCTATACAGATCGAGAGGACCAGTCAGGGCAAGGTACTGGGCGGGTGAATCTTTCTGGGGACGGATTGCTTTCCATTGAAAATGGCCATGCCATTATCGGGAAAATAGGTACAGGGGTTCTCACTGTGGGAGATGATGCGACTTTGGCGGTGTCCACCGGGGTTGGAAAGTCGGGGAATTTGTATATCGGCGGCGCGCTGTTAACATCATTTACTCCCGATGCAGAAAAAAATCCAACAGGGACATTAAATCTTAATGGCGGAACAGTGGATGTCTCAAATGGCATGGTTTACATGGGGTTGGGAACTGGTGGCGCAAATAGCACCGGAACTGGCACGCTGAATTTGAACGGTGGGGTGTTGGTCACCCAAGGCTTTGAAAAGGGCTCCAATGGCACGGCGGTATTGAATTTTGGCGGCGGGGTGATCAAGGCGACAGCGGACAATGCGGACTTCTTTTCGGGCTTTGACGGCGGGGATTTCTCGTTTGCCAGTGCGCTGGTACTGGACACGAACGGCAAAGATATTGAGATCACGCAAGATTTTGACGGCATGAGCGGGTCCTCGTTGCGGAAGCAGGGGACGGGAACGCTGACAGTAGGGAGAACCCGTTTTGCAGGGGATGTGATTGTCGAGGCCGGAACGCTGGCGCTGATGGATTTTGAGTTGTTCGCGAGTGGGGAGGCCGGGCTGCTGAGCCTTGCTGCGGGAACGGTGTTGGATTTGAGCAATCTCTACAGTGGGGATGTGGTGGATGTGGGCCAGTTGCTGGTGGTGGGCCAGAATGTGGCGATGGGACTGTACACCATTGATGAACTGATGGCGGAGCTGGGCAACATGGGGGTGACGGGCGTGTCGATCTTGGGGGATGGCTCCAATGTGTCGATTAACGTGATTCCCGAGCCTTCGACCTACGGGATGCTGGGCGGCACCAGCTTGCTGATCCTGCTGGCATTGCGCCGCCGACGGCGCTAAAACGCGAAGGAAATTTCCTTTGCTTGTAAAACCGCCCGACGTGGATTGCCCGTGTCGGGCGGTTTTGGTTGACGGTTTGGCGGCGGAAATTGTGGCGGACGGGGAAAATATGTTTCCAGCATGGACAGCGGAGAGGTGGCTTGCACAGTAACGGCGCATGAACGGTTTGCTGGCATTTTTTCTCGCATCCTCCCTTAACGCAGGCGCTGGCGAAGCGCCCCAGGCGGTCGCGCCGAATCAGGCGCAGCAGTGGTTTGCCCAACTGAGCGAGCGGGTGCAGAATTGGCTGCATGTGCCGGAGACTTTTGCCGACAGCGTGATTATTGCCTGCGGCACCGTGGGGTTGGTGGTACTGGCGCTGATCGCCAACTGGCTGGTGCGGGTGGTGTTGGTGCGGTTGATGCACCGGTTGTTCCGCAACGCCAAGGTCAACTGGGTGGATATTTTCGAAAAAGAAAAGGTGTTTCGCCGTTTGTCGCATTTTGCCGCCGCGTTGGTGTACACGCATCTGGGCTACTTTGTCTTTTGCCAAACGACGGCGTTGCACGACGTGTTGCTGACGGTCGTCAATGTGTACATCGTGATCATCGTTGTCGGGATTGCGGTGGCGTTGTTGAACGCGCTGCATGAGTTGGCAAAGGAAACCGGGTTTGCCTCGGGCATGCCGTTGGGCGGGGTGGCGCAGGCGCTCAAGCTGGTGGCGATTTTCATCGGAGGCATCTTGATCCTCTCAATTTTCCTCGATCGCTCGCCGATTTATTTTCTTTCGGGATTGGGGGCGCTTTCGGCGGTGCTCTTGCTGGTGTTCAAGGACGCGCTGCTGGGGCTCGTTGGCGGCGTGATGCTGGCGGCCAACCGCATGGTGATTGTTGGTGACTGGATCGAAATGCCGAAATATGGGGCGGACGGCGACGTGGTGGAGGTGACGCTGACCACGGTGAAGGTGCAAAATTGGGACAAGACCATCGTCACGGTGCCCTGTTATTCGCTGATCTCCGAGTCGTTCAAAAACTGGCGCGG
Organism: uncultured Opitutia bacterium; assembly: GCA_937874455.1. Classification (GTDB taxonomy): domain Bacteria; phylum Verrucomicrobiota; class Verrucomicrobiia; order Opitutales; family UBA953; genus CALNBE01. Next base: position 12,076 of record CALNBE010000316.1, read on the forward strand.
CATGGTGGAATACGGCGGGCGCCGGGTGAAGCGGAGCATTTACATCGACATGGAATCGATCGGTTTTGCCAGCGAGGAGCAGCTGGTCCGGTGGAAGAAAATTGAGCTGCTGAAGGACTATCTGGCGCAAAAGGAAAAGGAGCTGACCGAGGCCAACAGCAGGGTGAATGCGGCGGAAGGCGTGCTGGCGAACCGCCGGATGCTGACCAACATTGGCACTTTCCGCGCCTATTGCCTGGCGTATTTGCGCGCCCATCCTCAGGTGAGCCAGAGCATGTTGATTCTGGTGCGGCAGCTGGCGTCGGACGAGCACGGGCTGCCGCTGGAGCTGTATTTCTTTTCGAGCGACACTCGCTGGGTGGAGTACGAAAATCTGCAGTCCGATGTCTTCGATCATCTGCTGGCGATTATTGGCGAATTTGGTCTGCACGTGTACCAGCAGGAGTGAGTGCGACCCTGGCACGGAGCAAAGGAAATGCCGGGGATGGTTCGCGAGGCCGGCTTGCCTTGGATGATTTCCGGCGCGGAGAAAAAAACTCCTCCCAGCCCCAACAGGAAAGCGCGTCAGGACGGGTCGACGGTTTTTTGCACGTCCGGCGAGGGGAGGCGCTCGGCGGGCAGTTCGTGGCAAACAAATTGGATGACCGCGTGGGCGACCCATTCCATGTCGTGGGTAATGGCGCGGAGACGTCCGCAAAGGAAATGGTGCCCGAGGTGGGCGAGAACCGCGATGATGAGTCCGAGGGCGGTGGCGGCGAGCGCGGAGGCAATGTCACCCGCAAAGGCGTCGGCGTTGGCATAGTGCCCTTGGTGATACATGGCGAGGAAGGCGCGGAGCAAACCGATGACGGTGCCGATAAGGCCAAGCAACGGGGCGAGTTTGGCGATGGCGGCGATGGTGCCAATGCGACGTTCCAGCGTGGGCAGCTCCAGCAGGGCGGCCTCCTCGGCGGCACAACGCATGCGGGCCTCGCCGTCCTTGACATGAAGCAGGAGCGCCTTGACCAGCCGGGGAATCGGGCCGGGCGCTTCCTCGCAGACGGTGAGTGCTTCGACCAGTCGGCCTTGGCGCAGGTTGTTTTTCAAGCCTTCGAGAAAGTCACGGGCGCGGATCTGACCCTTGTGAAGGAAGAGGGTGCGTTCGATGACGAAGACCAGGCCGACGACGCTCAGCAGCAGGAGCGGCCAGATGAGCGGACCTCCGTTGGCGAGGAGGGAAAAGGTGACGGTTTCAGGAGCGGGGGTGGTCATGGCGAAAAATTTTTGGGGGAGAAACAAGAACAAGGGAGCCGTTTAATAGCCGGAGGGCAGGGAGGCGATTTTCCTTCGCGCCTCCTCTTGGCCGGGCAAGGCACGCTGGGGCGTGTTTTGGGATTTTTGATTATAGTCGAGGAGCAGCTGGTAAACGCGCCGCGCCTCCTCGGGATTGCGGACGGATTCGTAGTATTCGGCCACGGCGAAAAGACTTTTGGCGATCCACCAGCGTCCGGTGGCGAGTTTCTCCGCCTCCTGGGGATTCATGAGCAACTGGTTGATGACGAGCCACTGGGCGTCCTTGGCTTCCTTGGCGATGGCGGCGGCGGTGTTGCCGCTGAGGTCGGGGTTGGGCTCGCGCAATTGCAAGGCGACGCCCCATTTGTAGCCAGCCTCGGCGGTGAGGTCGGCAGGTTTGTTTGGCAGGGCGTAGAGGCGTTCGTAGGCGGTGATGGCGCGCTCAAGGGCGATGGCGGTGGCACCTTGGGCATTGCCTTCTCGGTTCATGGCTTTGGCAAAGAGACAGTCGGCGCGGCCCAATTCGGCACGCCAGCGGGTGGAGGACGAAATGGATTCGTTGCGGAGCAGGGTTTCGTAAACCTGCATGGCATCGTCGAACTGTCCCTGAATGCGGAACAGGTCGGCCTGCCGGAGGCGGGCTTGGGCGACCAGCCGGTGGGAGGGGAAATGCTCCACCATGCGGTCAAAATACTGAGTGGCCTGCCGGTATTGCTGGGTGCCGGCACCGTCGGCTCCCAGCAGGGCGCATTGTTCGGCGGCTTCGAACAGACCTTGGGCGGCATATTCGGCAAATTCGGTCAGCGTGGGGTCGGCTTGCAGGCGTTTGAAGGGCTGGAGAAAGAGGTCGCGGGCCTTGGCGCGCTCACCGCGGGCGGCCCGCTCGCGTCCTTCGACGAGAAAGGAGGCTGCGGTGGCGGCCTCGCGGGGGTAGGCAAGGCGGAGGGCGGCCATGGCGGTTTCGGCCTCCGGCTGGCGGGCGGAGAGTACTGCTCGGGCCTTGAGCAGTGCGGTCTGGCTGAGCATGGCGGCGCGGTTGGGCAGGAGGTTTTCCTCTGCGGCGGGAAGGTTTTGCAGCAGTTCGGTGAGGGCGTCGGCCAGTCGCTGGACCTCGGGGTATTGGCGGGCGTTGAAGGAAAGCAGCGCCTGTTGCCAGAGGAAACGGATGCGGAAGGTGGTATGGCGGGGCGGCAGCTGAGCCAAGGCCTGCCCGACACGGGTCAGTGCCTCGGAGGTTTTTCCTTTTTCCCGCAGCCAGTTGATCAGCGTCCACTCGCAATTGAGGCGACTGGTCTCGTCGATATTTGGGGTGGCGCGGACGGTTTGCTCGGCGGCGGAGAAGTTGTCTGACTGGAGTTCGCAGAGCACTTGAAGGAAGAGAGTGGCACCGCGCTCATCGGGCGGGCTGATTCGGGGGAGGATGGCGGCGTAGGTGGCGGCGGCGGCGGGGTAGCGTTCGGCGAGGAAAAGGCAGTCGGCGGCGATCCGGCCGATCCGGGATTGCTGGGCGCTGGGGAGCAGCTTTTGCAGCTGGAGGAGATAGTCGGCGGTGCGGCGGTAGTTTTTATTTTGAAAAGCGGCGCTGGCGAGGATGCGGAGGGCATCGGCGCGCAGCGGGCTTTCCGGGCTTTTTTCGAGGAGGTCGTTGGCGGAGCTTTCGGCTTTGTCCCAAGCGCCGACGAGCACCATGATGCGGGAGCGGGTGAGGTTGAGCGCATCGAGGGTGCGGGCGTCGGGGGCGATTGTGGCCTGCTCGGTCAACCGGGCGAAAATGTCGTTGGCAAGGCGTACCATGGCGTCTTTGCCAGAGGCGTTTTCGACTGCGGCGGCGAGGCACTGGAGGGCGATGCGCTGGAGGTCGGGCGCGGCCTTGTTGCGGATGACGGAGAAGAGGGCGGCGCGGCCCTCCTCGGTGGAAGGGGTGAGGATGATGCCGAGAAGGAGGTCGCGTTCGTCGCGCTGGGCGGGGGAAAGATTGGGGATGCGCTGCAGCTCGGCGGCGGCCTGGGCGGGGCGTTTTAATTGGTCGAGGGCGATGGCGAGAGCCTTGCTGTGGTCGAAGGCGGCGGAGTTACCCTCGTTGAGGATGCGTTTGCGCAGTTCGGCTACCATTTCCTCGCTGGCGGTGCCCATGCGGATGGCAGACACGTATTCGAGCAGCCGCATTTGCTGCATTTGTTGCTGCTGAGTCAGAGGATCGAAGCTGCGGGCGGCGAGGTCGAAGGCTTTGCCGGCTGCGAGATGGTTGCCGACGAGGAAACTGAGCATGCCCTGCGCGGCGTAATACCAGGCGCGGTCGGCGGGGGAAAGGGGGCCAACGGCTATTTGTTGCAGAATGGCATCGGCCTCGGTCGCGCGGTTTTGCGCCAGCAGGGCGATGGCCAGCCGGACTTGCTGTTCCGGGGCGGCGGGGAGTTGTTCAAGGATGGTAGCGGCCTCGGAAAAACGGTTGCGGGCGAGAAGGGCGCTGGCGAGGCCGAGCTGGGCTTTTTGGCCCAATGGCGCATCGGTTTTGGATTGGAGGGCAATCTGTTCGTAAAGTTCGGCGGCGAGGGTGGACAGTCCGGCGGCAAGGGCGTTGTCGGCGGCGCTGAGGGAGGCCGAGACCGCGGGTTGTTCGCGCACGGCCAGCGCCGGGCGGGTGTCAAGCAGGGTGGTGCCGGTGGTTTGCGCGGTCAGCGGGGCGCAGAGCGCCGCCAGAAAGGCGGTGCAAGGCAAAAGGAGTCGGCGCAAAAGGCTGGACGGAGGAGCAAACACAAGGGCTGCACAATAGGCGTGAAAGGCGGGGTGTTGCCAAGACGGAAGTTGGCGAAGCAAAAAGGCGCGGAGGAAACTCGCCGTGTTTTGCCGGAGCAAAAAACGGCGGGACAAGGCCCGCCGTGGCAGAATTTCCTTTGCGCCGGAAATCCGGTCAGAGCGAATGGATCCCGGCCTTGTCCACGGCCATGGCGGCCTCCTTGATGGATTCGCCGATGGTTGGATGGGCGAAGCAGGAGCGGGCGATGTCCTCGGCGCTGCCGCCGTATTCGAGGTGGGCGACGATGGTGGAGATCATTTCCGAGGCGTTGTGGCAGATGATTTGCGCGCCCAGAAGCCGGTCGGTTTTGGCGTCGGCGACAATTTTCACCGCGCCGTCGGTGGCGTCGGAGGCGATGGCGCGGCCATTGGCCATGACGGAAAATTTGCCGACTTTGACCTCGAAGCCGCGTTTTTTTGCCTCGGATTCTGAGAGTCCGACGTTGGCCAGTTCCGGTTCGGTGTAAACGACGCCGGGGATGACGTCGTAATTGACGTGTCCGGCTTTGCCCGCGATCAGCTCGACGCAGGCGACGGCTTCCTCCTCGGCTTTGTGGGCGAGCATCGGGCCGGCGATGACATCGCCGATGGCGTAAACGCCGGGGAGGTTGGTGCGGAAATGGGAGTCGGTGACGATGCGCCCGCGCTCGTCGAGCTGGAGTCCGGTTTCCTTTGCGCCGAGACCGGCGGTGTGGGCGCGCCGGCCCACGGCGACGAGAATTTTGTCGGCGGGAAATTCGAGCGGCTTGCCGTTTTTCTCCGCCAGCAGGACGATCTGTTTTTCCTCCGCGCGGAAGCCGGTGACCTTGGTTTGCAGCTCGAAGGAAATGCCCTGTTTTTTGAAGGAGCGCTCGGCCAGCTTGGAGGAATCCTGGTCGAAGCCCGGCCCGCCGATGGTGGGCAGCATTTCGACGATGGTGACCTGGCTGCCGAGGCGGGACCAGACGCTGCCCAGTTCGAGGCCGATGGCTCCGGCGCCGACGATGACCAGCCGTCCCGGCGCGGCGGCGAGATTGAGCGCGTCGGTGGAGGAAATGATTTTGTCGCCGTCAAACGGCAGGAAGGGCAGCTCGACTGGCACGGAGCCGGAGGCGATGAGGATGTGCTTGGCGGAAATTTCCTCCGCGGGGCCGTCGGATTGGCGGACGGAGATTTTTCCTTCGCCCGCCAGCGAGGCGGGGCCGGTGAGCAGGGTGATGCCGCGCT
>CALNBE010000317.1 GCA_937874455.1 uncultured Opitutia bacterium
CCAAAAATATGAATAGTTTTGCAACGACTCCTATACGGATCCCGCAGCGCTTGTGCCATCGGAGAGGAAAAATCCGCGCTGGGTTTCAACGGTAATAGTGCCGCCGGTTTGATTTAGGGTGCCGGCGGTAGTTCCTCCACCGCCGATGATGAAGTAGCTGCCCTTGTGAACGAGCGAAGCACTGTCGGCTACGGTAAATGTTCCTCCGCCTCCGGAAAGGCGAAGCCGATTGTCATAGGTGTAAGAGGTCCCGATTTCCAGACTTGCGGTCCCGTTCAGTATTACAGAACCCGTGCCGTTGCGGTTGAAATTCCCTGACCCTGTTGTAACGCCTGCCCAAGTGGCGGTGCCGGAGCTGATGGTGACATTGTCATTGGTGCCGGGAGTGGAGTTCGAACTCCAGTTGGAGCCAGTGTTGTATTCTCCAGTGCCGCCGTTCCACGTAACATCCACGGCGGGGAGCGTTGCGGCACTGCCGAGCAGCATGGCGAAGGCCAAGGGAAATTTTGATGCAAAAGTTCTGTTTTTCATGGGGAGAGTGAGTTCGCTTGAAGTGAGATGGCGAGCAATTGAGGTGATTGATCAATTGGTCAACCTAACGAAGAAGAAGCCGATTTATTTAACAAATGTGCAATACGAATGTTGCAGGGCCGACAAAATATTCGAAGAAAGCGGCGATTTTGTGCCAAAACAAGCAAAGCGCTTCCAGAGGAAACGCTTTGCGGGAGGGGGGTGGTGCAGCGGATCGCTCGTTTAGGCCTTGTCAAGGCCCCAGCGGGCGCGGAGCCAATTTTCGGCGGGGGCGAAAATGATGCGGTCGGCGAGGAGGCCGATGGCGACGATGACCAGCATCACGCCGATGACTTGGGCCATGTCGAGGGTTTCCCGTCCATTATGCAGCAACCAGCCGAGCCCGTAGCCGGAGAGAATGGTGACGTAGATTTCGGCCGCCATCAGGGAGCGCCAGGCGAAGGCCCAGCCCTGTTTCATGCCGCTGATGACAGAGGGCAGGGAGGCGGGGATGAGTACGCGGGTCCAGAGATGGAGCCCTTTGGAGCCCATGGTGCGGGCAGCGCGGGAGTAGAGTGGCGGGACGGTGCGCACGCCGTGCTCGGTGGCGAGCATGAGGGACCAGAGGGTGCCCATGACGACGACGAAGAGGATGGCGCTTTCGGAGGCGCCGAACCAGATCAGGGCCAGCGGGACCCAGCAAACACTGGGCAGCCCCTGCATGCCGAGGGCGACGAGGCCGAGGGTTTCGCGCATGAAGCGGAAGCGGGCGGTGATGAGTCCGAGCGGGATGCCAAGGGCGAAGCCAATAAAATAGCCGAAGGCCAGACGCTTGAGGGTGACGGTGATAGCGGCGAGCAGGGTGGAATCGGTCACGCTCTCCACGGCGTAGAGAATGGGGGAGGGGTTTTTTTCTCCGGTGGCTTTCCCGGCATGGGCGTGTCCGTCCGTGAGCGTGCGACCCAGAAAGGAAAGGATCTCTGAAGGGAGGGGGAACAGCTCGGTATTCCATGCGCCGTTGCGGCCTAAAATTTCGAGAATACCCAAGCCGAAGGCAAAAGTGAGGCAGATGAGGAAAATGCGTTTCATGGCTCAGGCGTCCTTTTTGAGGTATTGTTTGAGGGCGGCGGTGATCTCGGAGGAAAGTTCGGCGAGTTCCGGGCTGTTGATGTCGCGGGGCCGAGGCAATTTGACCTCAAAAATCTCGCGGATGCGTCCGGGGTGGGGGGATAGGAGCACCACGCGGTCGCCGAGGCAGACCGCTTCGCGGATGTTGTGGGTGACGAAGAGGATGGTTTTGCTCCGCTGGGTGAAGATGCGCTGCAAGTCGCGGTAGAGCGATTCACGCGTCATGGTGTCGAGCGCGGAGAAAGGCTCGTCCATCAACAGAATACGCGGATTGGGGGCGAGGCTGCGGGCGAGGGCGACGCGCTGGCGCATGCCGCCGGAGAGCTCATGGACATTGGCGTGGACGAATTTTTCGAGGCCGACCAGTTGAAGGTAAAAAAGGGCGACCTGTTCGCGTTCGGCATTGGTCAGGCCCGGCTTGAGCTTCAGGCCGAAGAGCACGTTGTCGAGGACGTTGAGCCAGGGGAACAGCGCGGCCTCTTGGAACATCACCATGCGGTCGCGTCCGGGGCCGGTAATTTCCTCTCCGTCAAGGAGTACCCGTCCTTCGGTTTGCTGCTCCAGCCCTGCGACTAGGTTGAGAATGGTGGATTTGCCGCAGCCGCTGGGGCCGACCAAGCAGACGAATTCCGCCTCCTTGACCGTTAGAGAAATGTTGTCGAGCGCGAGCACCGGCTCCCCGTGTTGGCTGGTAAAGAGCTTGGTGACATTGGTCAGGGCGAGCTGGCTGGGCGGGACGTTTTGCAGTTCCCTTTCAACGTTGGCGGGCATGTTGGAAAAAACGGTCGAGGTTGGGGTTGGCAGCGAGCATGCCGATGGCATAGGCGTCATCGACAAAGCGCTGGGTGGCAGGACGATCAACGGTATCGGTAAAATGGATGCGGCTGAAGGCGGCGGCGATCAGTTCCCGGTCAAGGCGGGTGCGAGTGATGCGTTCCAGACCGCGGTGGAGGTAGCCGACGGCCTCGTCGGGGTGGCTTTGGATCCAGAGAGTCAGCTCGTGGTGGGCGGAGGAAAATGCCTGAATGATCTCTGGTTTTTCCTGCCAGGCGCGCTCGCTGGTGGTGAGGATGGTGGTGATGTCGTTGGGCTGTTCGAAGACGATTTTCCCCCGGAAATTGCGTTCGAGGCGGCTAACCCAGGGCTCAACCGTCCAGGCGGCGTCGATGCTTTTCTGTCCGAAGGACTGCACCATGTCGGGGTTTTGGATGGGCAGGACTTGGGCGTCGCCTCCGGTGGTGGTGATGTTGAGCCCGCCTTTGATCAGCCAGGAACGGCAGGCTACATCTTGCGTGTTGCCGAACTGGGGGGTGGCGATGGTCCTGCCGCGAAAATCCTCCGGCGTCTGCGCGGCGATGTCGGGCTGGACGACCAGTGCGCTGCCGCCTTGGGCAGAGCCGGCGAGCTGCCGGATTTCCCGCCCCTTGGTGCGGACGTAGGCGTTGAGGGCGGGGTTGGGGCCGACGTAGGAAAGCTCGGTGGTGCCGATGATCAGCGCCTCCATGGCGCTGGGGCCGGCGTTGAACGGATACCACGCCACGGGCAGGTGGCCAGGCAGGCGGGAGGAATACCAGTCGTTTCCCTCGAAGGCCATTTGCTGGGCGATAATGGCCTGCGCGTGGGTGACGTTGGGAAAGAACCCGACCCGCAAGGCATGGGTGGTCGCGCGCTCCGTGCGCAGCCAGCCGGAGAACACGGCGATGCAAAAAAGGGCGATGGCGAGAAACCAGCCGATGGAGAACGGGCGCTTCATGGGGACTGCGCGAGCGTGGAAAATTCGGGAGAGGGGAAAAGAAAAAAGCAAACGGAAAGACGGATTTGCTGCACGGACGCCGCAGTTGCCGGCCCGCATGTTTTCATTGACAGTAAGGTGTTTTTCTCAGGAAAATGACGGCTTTGTTACTCGGGAATGGCTTGACCGGGTGATAAACCAAAAAACAACTAAGCCTTATTCACTACCAGAAACTCCAAATGAAAAAAACTATCCTCGCTGTCTCGGCTTTGGCCGCTGCTGCTGTTCTCTCTGGTTGCGCTCGTGGCAGCGTAACTGAAGCTGGTGCGGGCACGCTCTTTAGCGGCGACACCAAGCACTTCGTCGCGGTGACCGACAATGTCGGCTCCAAGGAAGGCACTGCCGGTCCGCTGGTGAACATCATTGGCATTGTTCCCTCTGGCGACACCTCCGTCTCGACCGCTGCGAAGAATGGCGGCATCAAGAAGATCGCGGTTGACTCGAAGATCAAGAACATCCTCGGCATCTACTCCGAGACGACGATCATCGTGACTGGCGAATAATTCGTCCGCAGTTCGATTCTTACAATGCAAGGGCGCTGGAAACGGCGTCCTTGTTTTTTTTTGCCAGGCAAAGAAAGAGGCGGCTTCCGCAAAGGAAACCGCCTCGGAGGAAAGGGCTTTTCGTTTCGGGTTATGCGAGACCGTTGAGCGCTTCCAAGAAGGAGGGCTCCCAAGCGGCAAAGGCCTCCTCGAAATCCCGGTCGGCCTCGCCGCGGGCGAGAAAGGTATGGGCACCGAGTTCGGCGAGACGGGCGTCGAGGTGTTTGGCGAAGCCGTTGAATTGCTCGTAGTCGCTGTCGCCGAGGCCGAAAACGGTGTAGCGGAGCGAGCCTACGGACGGGGTTTCGCTGGAAAGGGCGGCAAAGAAATCTTCGGCGTCGGCGGGCGGCTCGCCGTCGCCCCAAGTGCTGACCACAAAGAGTGCGGTCTGGGCGTTGGCGGTTAGGTCGTCAGGCTTGGTATCGGCGAGATTGTGCAATTGCACGGACCAGCCGGCACCGGTGGCGGCGTCTTGGGCGCGCTGGGCCAGCAACTCGGCGTTGCCGGTCATCGTTCCGTAATAGATGGCAAGGTTCTTGGACATGGATTTTGCAGTTGGTTAATGATGATGGTTTAAGAAAGAAAATGGTTTGCCGGAGGAGACAAGCGTGGGCGCGAAAATGCGCGCGTTTTCTCTGGCGGCGGTGCAAATAACTGTCGAGAACACGTCTCATGTCAACGGCGTTCCGGGCGCTCCCTGCGGCAGGAGTCTGTTGCTTAAGGCGAGACCGGAAGCGGTTTGGGTGCCCCTGCGCCAAGGGAATGGCAGGGGAAAGGAATGGTGGCAGCTCAAAAGTGGGACAATCTTGCCCAAAGTGCTTGCGGCGGGCCTCGGGCTTGGAGTTGGCGAGACTAATTGTCCCAGTTTGGCAGTGCGATTCTCGGAGGGGTTTTTTATTTAATAAATTGATAGAAAGCAGGATGCGAAAATTTTGTTTTGCTGGCATGCGGTTCGCTTAAAGGAAATTCGTTAGCAATGGGCGACAGCACCTGCCGCCCGCATCTTTAATCATCAACAAAAGGAAAAATTATGAAACTCGCACCTATCCATCGTTTTAACGCTTTTTTGGCCCCGGCGGTTGCCGAACATGCTCCGTGGGCGGACTGGCTGGAATCGTTCTTCAATGCCGCGCCGCTCCGGGAAGTCTCCGGGGAAGTATTGCCAGTGGTTCATGTTTACGAGGACGCTGCCACTGGTTATGGAGTCCAAGTGGAACTGCCGGGGGTGAAAAAGGAAGATGTGAAAGTGGAAGTTGAAGGAAGCCAGTTGGTTGTCTCGGCGTCGCGCAAGGTGCGCGGGCCGGCCGGCGCGGAGGAAACTGTGCAATACCGCCGCAGTTTTGCTTTGCCGGAGGACGCCGATGGCGAGGCGATAACCGCCAGCTTGCAGGACGGCGTGCTGACGCTCGGCATTGTTCGGGCAAAGGAAAATCAGGCGCGGAAGCAAATTGCGGTGTCCTGAGTGTTTTGAACGATAGTTGGTTTCATGGGGTGCCCGGCGGAGGAAGCTTCGCCGGGTTTTTTATGGCCGGAGAAGATGAAACGGAGGAACAATGTTTTGGAGGGGGTGTTTTTCCTCTTAACCTTTTTTTCATTATGATGAAATCAATCCACGAAACCCTGTTGTCCCGGAAGGGCGCATTGACAATTGCCCTGAGCGGTATGTTGCTGGGGGCACTTATTCCCGGAAAGCTTATGGCTGTTGATGGCTACACTGACACCCCGATCGTGCCCGGCACGAAGTGGCATGTGCATGACCCCAACCGGCCGCAGCCCGAGGTGGTGACTCCGCAGGGTTGCGTGGTGGTGGCGCCGCCGTCGGATGCCAAGGTGCTCTTTGACGGCAAGTCCACTGACTCATGGAACGCGCTGGGCAAGCAGCGGAAAATGTGGCCGGTGAAAAACGGGGTGATGGTGGCCTCGTACAACGACATCGAGACCAAGGAGAAATTCGGCGACGTGCAGGTCCACTTGGAATGGATGGCGCCCAATGAGCGCAAGGAGCCGGGGCAAAAGGACATGAACAGCGGGGTGATGTTTTTGGGCGGCGAATTTGAGGTGCAAATCCTGAATTCCTACAAGAACGACACCTATCCCGACGGTTCGGCGGGTTCGCTCTACGGACAATTTCCTCCGCTGGTGAACGCCGGATTGCCGAAGGGCCAATGGCAGAGCTACGACATCATTTTCACCGCGCCGAAATTCAAGGATGGCAAACTGGTTGAGCCAGCCCGGGCCACTGTGATTCGCAACGGTGTGGTGGTGCAAAACGCCCAAGCCTTCCACGGCCCGACCGGGCACAAACATGTCGGCCAGTATCGCGCGAACATGGCAGTCACCGGCCCGATCAAGTTGCAGCACCACAGCGACCCGGTGCATTTCCGCAACATCTGGGTGCGCGAGCTGAAGCCGCGCACGGACGTGAATCCGGAATAAAGGCCGGGCAAAGGAAATTTTTTCCGCGCAAGTTTTCGCCGGGACAGGTTTGCCTGTCCCGGTTTTTTATGCCCGCAATTGGCAGCCCGTCATGGCGCGGCCACTTTCAACATCGAAGGCATCACTTTGACTGTCATGGGCGGACAGTTTGGTGATGGGTATCGGCAAGAGTAATGGTACCGCATCAACCTGGCTGGTTTGGTGGCGGGCCACTGGAGCGCGTCGCCAAACCAGCCGGATTATGAGCGGCGGCGGCGCAGGGCAACGATGCCGAGAAGACTGACGGCTCCAACGAGCGCGTAGGTGGAGGGCTCGGGGATCACGGTGATTTTGCCATTCGCGTCGACAGAGAAGGTATAGGAACCCTCGCTTGTCTGAATCTTGTCGGCGGTGAGATTCGTTACCGTGGTTGAGTTGTCGAAGAACTGGATGGTGTCGCCCGCGACGAGCGTGTTGCCGTTCAGTTGAATCAGCAGGGTGGAGCCTTCCTCAAAAACCACACTTTCGGCATAGAGCAAGTCGAGGCCTTCGTCGGAGTATTCAAGTTCGAGTGTGGCCCCGCTTGCCAGAAGCACGTCGTCGGCGGTCAAAGTGCCGGGTGAGTTGCCGGGGGAGAGGATGCCGCCGGACTGCACGGTGATGTCGCCAAGGGAACCGGTGCCGCCGAGGGTGCCGCCGTTTTGGACAATGGTTTTGCCAGCAAAAGTGCCATTCAGGAAGAGGGACTGGTTTTCTTGGACGACCAAATCGGCATCGTAGTTGATGGTGCCGCCGTAGCTGCCGCTCAGATACAGGGTGCCGCTTGTCACAGTAATGTTGCCCGCAAAATCGGTATCGAGTGACAACGTGCCAGTCCCTGTTTTGGTGAGGGTCCCGGTGCCAGAAAAAGCCGTGGCGATGCCGACGGTGAATTCTTGAGTGTCGAAGGTCAGCCCGTCCTCGTTGACCACCACGTGGGTAGTGGTGGTGGCGAGATCATCGGTGGTTGTAATCCCCCCGCTGGTGGTGGCTTTGGTGGCGATGCGGAAGAAGTTGTCGGTGTTTTCGAGGGCGCGGATGGTGCCGCCGTTGGCCACGATGTTGTTGGTGCTGGCAGTGGTGCCGCCGCCGGCCTGAATGTATTTGGTGGCGAGTACGCCGCCGTTAAGATTGAGGTGGGAGGCTTGGCCACCATGCGCGGTGCTGTCGTCGCGGCCCAGGGTGATGAAGTTGTTGACGGTGAGAATGGCGTCGTCTTCGACGGTGATGTTGGTCGAGCCCGATGTTCCGCCGAGGTGCCCGATGGTAAGTTCGCGCAGGGTCAAGCGGGAGGAGTCGGCGAGGGTGATGGAGGCGGAGCCGGAATTGCTGGTGCTTCCGAAGTCGCCGACGGTCCACTTCATGTTGCCGGCGGCGATTTCCGTCGTGCCGGAGAGGGAAACTGTGGCTTGGGCACCGCTGCCGCCCCCGACAGTGCCGGAACCTGTGGCAGTGGAAGTGAGTTTGGCGTTGTCCGACATGGTCAGGGTGCCCTTGCTGTTGCTGTTGCTGTTGCTGTCGGTCCCATTGTAGCCGATGTGAATTTGATTGGCGAGAACAACGGATGATGTGTCGGAAATGTTCAATGTGCCAGTTGCCCCGTTATCGCCAATAATCAAATCACCCCCGGTGACATTCAGGACGGATTTGCCCTGCATGGTCATTGTTCCGGTAGTACTGTGATAGTAGCCGACGCTGATGCCATTGGAGATGTTTAATACGGCCCCAGTGTCGTCTGCGGCATCACCATTCATGGTGACCGTGCCGCTGCCGGATTGGGAATATTGGCCGATTTTCAAATTTTTCAGGGATACGGTGGCGCGGTCCTTGATCGATAGGCTTCCTGTGCCCCCATCCCGTCCAATGGAGGTGTCATTGGCGGTGAGCGAGGCGTCATTAGCCACGGTGACCGTGCCGCTGCCGGAGTGTCCGATGCCAAAATAGCCTGTGAGAGTGACGCTTGAATTGTCGCCGACATTCAAGGTGCCGGAGCTGCCGGACTTAACCCCCACTTTCGTCTCTCCCCCGACCGACAGCGCGGCATTTTCGGAAAGTGTGATCGTGCCGCTGCCGGAATTGCCGAGGAGAAGGTTGGAGCTGACCTGAACCTTGCCGTGGGCGTTGACATTGATGTAGGCCTTGCCGCCAGAACTTTCAGCGAGCATAAGGTGCCCGAGTGCCACCAATTTTCCTTTGCCGTCGGCGTCATTGGCCGTGGCGCTGCCCACGTTGATGGTACCGGTTGCCGCGTTTCGTCCGATATGAAAGTTACCATCCGTTCTTTGGGATGTGGCGACGGCACTGTCATAGATGTTCAGGGTTCCTACAGAGTTGGTGCCATTGCCCACCCAAATTTCATTGGCCCCGGTGAGGGTGGCGTTGCCATTCATGGTGACGATGCCGGTCCCGCCTGTTGAGCTATCGGTTTGCCCAATAAAAATGGTTTTGCTGTTGGAAGTGCTTATGGACGCATAGCCATTGAGCGTGACAGTTCCTGTGCCGCCCTTCCAACCAATGTATAAGTCGCCCGCGCTGGTGATCGCAGTCCCGGTTTCTGCTGTGTCGGCGAAGAGAGTTACAGTGGCATTGCTGTTGTCGCCGATGATCAGTCTGTTAGTGCCGGTCAGCTTTTCAATTTTGGCCCCATCGCTCAGGGTGGTGTGGCTGTTTGCGCTGAATACCACATAATCATTGGCAGAGAGTTTTGTCCCAGATCCGGTAATCAGCGAGTCGGTTTTAAAAATAAACTGTCCGGAGGTGCTCCAAGTGGCCCCGCCGGACACGCGCAACTCGTAATCTTCGTCTCCGGTGCCGCTGGAGCTTTCGAATGTCTGGTTGGCGGAGGCGGTGATCGTGCCGCCGGAAATGTTCATGAAGCCAGCGGAGAACGCAAGTTCGCCAAGGGCGATCACATCGCCCGTCCCAATCAATACCGTGCTGCTGCTTTTCGCGATGGTGACCTTGTCGCCAGAGACGGGAAGTACGGTCGGGGTCCCGGTGCTGATTGTCCAGTTGGCGAGAGTGGTGAAATTGCCACTCCCAGTTTCCAGAGACCAAGTGTAATCGGTGGCAATGGCAGGCAGATATGCCAATGCGGCGGCGACTACGAGGGGAAGGGTGCGGGTAGAACGGCTCATCTTCGTAAGGGATAAGAAGGGTAAGCGGAGAAAGGTGATAACTGGAAAGCTGATGAAAATTTTTGATTTATTGGTCAATAATCAAATTGGCAGATCGGGTGAATCAACCGGGTTGTGCGGCGAGATAAATTTTACTAGTCAATCTCTTAAAACAAATAGCGTTAAAATAAAAAATTAAAAAATAGAATTGGGATGATAAGAAAGGCGCGGAAAATGTTTGGAAGTTAATTTATCAATTGTTTCAATGAGAGGCGACGAAAGCTGGATGGTTAAATATGCCCGCGGTCAGTCCAGTGCGCGGTGGCGGAGGGAAATGGGGTGCAGGGGGAAGCGGTTTGCTGAGGCCAAGCCGCCAAAGCATTGTGCTGGAGACGGAATGGGGGCAGCGGCCCGCATCCCTTCATTGCGAGAAGGCGAATGGCGGTGGAAACATCCAAGGTTTGCGAGTCCGCCGGGCACTGGCCGAGTGTCTATACAGGGGCATTCCAGCGGAGGCCGGCGCGGAGGGCGTCAGCCATTTTGACCGCGTCGCGGACTTCATCGAGATTGTGGAAGCGGAGCATGGCCGCGCCCTGCTGGACGCCCCAGACGGCGGTGGCGAGGTTGCCTGGCTGGCGGCGGTCCACTGGCGCGTCGAGCACCAGTCCGAGGGTGGATTTGCGGCTGGTGCCGAGAAGGAGGGGGAACCCGAGCTGGACGACCAGGTGGAGGGCGCGAAGCGATTCGAGGTTTTGCGCCGGGGTTTTGCCGAAGCCGAAACCCGGATCGAGCCAGATCTGGCGCTGGGGCACTCCGGCGGCGCGGGCGAGTTGGCCAGCAGCACCGACGTCCCACCGTCGACATGGT
>CALNBE010000318.1 GCA_937874455.1 uncultured Opitutia bacterium
TCCGTTGGGGAAACGGCGGCGGGCGCGGAGGAATTTCTTTGGGAAATTGGCGGCGGGGAGCTTTTCTGTTGGGAGGAAGCGGGCAACGGCGTCTCTAGGTCGAATTGCGGGTCGATGGCCCGAATGCGTTCCTCAAGCGGCGGGTGGGTGGCGAAGAGACTGAACAGCGAGGAGGAAAACGCTTGGGCAAAAAAGAAATGGCTGAATTCTTGGGCACGGTCGTTTTGGACGGCGGAGCCCGCGGCATTGAGGCGGATTTTGTTCAGCGCTCCGACCATGCCCCGCGGGTTGCGGGTGAACTGTACTGCGGAGGCGTCGGCGAGGAATTCCCTTTGCCGGGAGACGGCGGCCTGAATCAGTCGGCCGAAAAAATACCCGATGTAGCCCAGCAGCACCAGTGCCAGCCCGGCCCCGAGCATGATGGCAATCCCGCCGCCGTTTTCTTTGCTACTGCGACGGGAACCCCCGCTGTAAAACATGACTCGCAGCAGGTGACGGCCTAAGATGGCCAGCATGAGAATGCCGAAGATGGTGGCGGAAAGGCGGACGTTGAGCCGCATGTCGCCATTTAAAATGTGGCTGAACTCGTGGCCGATCACCGCCTGCAACTCGTCGCGGGAAAGCTGTGTGAGTGCGCCTCGGGAGACCGCGACCACCGCGTCGCCGGTGGTTAGCCCGGCGGCGAAGGCGTTGATGGACGGTTCGGCGTCGAGCACGTAAACGGCGGGCACGGCGACGCCGGAGGCGATGGACATTTCCTCGACGATGTTGACCAGTTGGCGTTCCTCCGCGCTGGCGGAAAGCGGATCGATGCGCCGCCCGCCCATCATGTTGGCCACCACCTCGCCGCCCGCGCTCAGGTTGGACCATTCGAAGAGGGAGCCGAGTCCGACCACGGCCAGCACGCCGAGGAAGGTGTAGATCGCGTAGGCTGGATTCCAGAAGGAAAAGGCGTCGGGCTCGTCGGAAAGGAAAAACATTCCCCCCATTAGCACCGCGTAGGCGGCGGCGCTGATGCCAAGCACGGCGAGAATGAAGAGCAGCACCAGCCATTGGGTTTTGCTGCGGGCGCGGGACTGGGCTTCAAAGAAATCCATGCGGCGGAGGAAATCGGGGAGGAAAAAGGCGCCATGCCGGAGACGACGGCACGGCGGCGCGCGGAGGAAATTTTTTTAGAACTGCACCTTGGGCGCGGTGCGCTCGGTCGGATCGGTGATTTGGAAAAGCTCGGCGGGAAGGAAACCGAACATGCCGGAGAAAATGACGGCGGGGAAGGTTTCGCGGGCCGTGTTGTAGCCCATGACGGAGTCGTTGTAGGCTTGGCGCGCGAAGGCGATGCGGTTTTCGGTCGAGGTCAGCTCCTCGGTCAGCTGCATCATATTCTGGTTGGCCTTGAGGTCGGGATAGCGCTCGGAGACGACCATCAGGCGGGAGAGAGCGCCGGCCAGGCCGGATTCCGCGCCCACCAGGTTTTTCATGGCGGTGGCGTCGGCGGGATTGGCGGCGGCGGCTTCGGCGGCGGAGGCAGCGATGTTGCGGGCCTTGGTGACGGCCTCCAGAGTTTCGCGTTCGTGCGACAGGTAAGCCTTGGCGGTTTCGACCAAGTTGGGGATCAGGTCGTAGCGGCGCTTGAGCTGCACGTCGATTTGCGCGAAGGCGTTTTTGAAGCGGTTGCGGAGGGAAACCAGTTTGTTGTAGATGCCGATGGCGTAAAGCACCACGAGGGCGGCGAAGGCCAGGAGAACGATGCCGCCGATGGCGAGCGCGGAGAGGGAGGCGAAGGTAAACATGGCGGAAAACTTTTTCGAAGGAAAGGGGCGGTGCAAATGAAAAACGCTTATAAGAAGCGGGGTGATTTATAGCGGCAGCGGGATATTTTCGGGGAAAGTTTGCTCGAAGATTGCCTTGGCCGGACAAAGGTGCACTCTGGCGGCGGCTCTGGCAGGAGTCTCCGGTCGGGCCGCATTTCTCCCATGCATTCCCAAAAAAAGATCTACGTTCTCGACACCAATGTTCTGCTGCATGATCCGCTAAGCCTCTTTAAATTTGACGAACATATTGTGGCGATCCCGGTGGAGGTGTTATCCGAGCTGGATCGAAAGAAGACCGCTCCCGGTGCGGTGGGGGCCAACGCCCGGCGGGTGAATCGCGATTTGCGGGAGCTTTTTGATAGCCGGGAGCTGGCGGCAATTGCCGAGGGGGAATTGTCGGCGCCCGGCGCGTTGGTGA
>CALNBE010000319.1 GCA_937874455.1 uncultured Opitutia bacterium
TGATTTCCACCTCCATCATGGGCGTGGGGGCGATGAAGCGTCTCAGCGCAGTCAAGTGGGGGCTGGTTTCCAAGATCGTCTGGGCCTGGGTGCTCACCCTCCCCGTCACCGCCATTTTGGGCTACGCCACCTACAGCGGCGTCCACTTCATTTATCTTAACGGCCTGGAGAAAATCTGGGAACAGATTTTCTAAATTCTCCGGCCCATTTCCTTTCCGCGCTGGGTTCGGGAAGGAAAACGCCAAAGGAAATTCGCATCCCGCACACCCGTGCCTGCCAGCCTAACCTTTGCGAACTTTTCGCCATTCCCGCACAAATTTCCTCCGCTCAACAAGCTCCGCTTGACAGGACAAAGCCCCCTTTTCACCTTTTCTCTCATTTGACCCGTGAGCGATAAAACCGACCTTTCCCGCAAACTCCTCTCCCAAGCCAGCCAACTGGAGAAGCTCCGCACGCCGCCCAAGCCGCGCCCCGGCACGCACCGCCTGTTTCAAACCACCCTGCTTCGCTGCGCGCCGGAGGACGTTTTCGAGTTTTTTGCCGACGCACGAAACCTGAAAAAAGCCACCCCGCCCGACCTCGAATTCACCCTGCTCTCTCCGGAAAACATCGTGCTGCGCGAGGAAGCACTCCTGCACTACAAAATTCGCCTCGCCGGCCTCCGCTTCTCCTGGACCACCCGGATTCTCGCCTGGGAATACCCGTCGATGTTCGTCGATGAGCAGGCTCGCGGGCCGTTCAGCTTCTGGCACCACACCCACACTTTCTCCCCCGAGGGCAAACACGTTCGCATGGACGACGAGGTCATCTATCGTCTGCCGCTCTGGCCGCTCGGCGAAATCGTCCACCCGTGGGTTGAGAAACAACTGCTCCGCATTTTCGCCTACCGTCGGCAGCAGATCCTCGCCGCACTGTCCAAAGAGGACTGAGTCCGCCGCCGCCGAAAAATTTCCTCCGCGCTCACCAACCGCACCGGGCCAGCACTCCGGGCAGTTCGCCCAGTCGAGTGATGAATGCGCCGGCCTCCGCCTTCACTTTTTCCCGCACCGCATAGCGGCCAAAACCGACAAACAAATCCACGTCCGGCGCTGTCTCCAAATCGCTCGCCCCGTCGCCGACCAGCACCACCCGCTGCGGAGAAAATTCCTGCTTCAGGCGCGCAATCACCTCGTTTTTCCCCCGCGCCCTGGCTGTCGGACAATCCCGGCCAAAATCCCGGTACGCGCCGTCCGCCTGAAAAAACACATCGACCGCCTCCACCCGCCCGATGCCCAGCAGCTTCGCCAACGGCAAAATCGCCTGCCGAAACCCGCCGCTCACAATGACCGGCGTCCAGCCATTTTCGCCCAACCCGCGCACCACTTCCGCCGCGTCCGGCTCCATCTGGTCAATATACATTTGGCCCACATGTTTCACCTCGGTCGCCGTCGGCTGGATCAGCCGCAACCGCTCCGCGAAAACATCCTCCAAGGGCGCGCCACCATCCATCGCCGCACGGGTCATCGCCTCCACCTGCGCGTAAACTTCCGGTCCGCGCAACCGCCCCAGCTCGTCGATGCCCTCAATGGCGCTCAGCGTGGAATCACAATCGAAAAGAAGCAGTTGCGTCATGGAAAAAAAAGGAGGCGCGAGTTGAACCGGCGACAATTGTGATGGCAACCGTTTCTTTGTCATTGGAGTTTCCTCCGCGCCGGATAATTTGCACCCGTTGAAAGAGTTATCCGATGAATAAGATGCATGGACACGACACCATTCCCTATCCGCTGCCCGCGCCCTCCCGAACGCCCTGGCGCATTTCCGGAGCCTTTTTTTTGGCAGGCTTCGGCACCTTCGCGCTGATCTACGACGTGCAGCCGCTGCTGCCGGAATTTCCGGAGGACTTTCATGTTTCCCCCGCCACCGCGAGTCTGGCACTTTCCCTCACCACCCTGCTGCTCTCCTTTTCCATGCTGGTGGTGGGCCGGGTCTCCGAGGTGGTGGACCGGAGGCACTTGATGAGCGTCTCCATCATCGCGGCCAGCCTGCTCAGCATCGCCTCGGCCTTTTCCCCCGACTGGCAGGTCTTCATTTTCCTCCGCGCCCTGACCGGCATCGCGCTGGGCGGCCTGCCCGCAGTGGCCCTGGCCTATCTGGCCGACAACGTCGATCCGCACCGGCTTGCCGCCACGGTCGGGCTCTACGTTTCCGGCACGGCCTTCGGCGGCATGTCGGGCCGTTTGCTCGGCGGCATCATCACCGACCTCGGCAACTGGCGCTGCACGGTGGGCATCGTGGGCGCGCTGTGCCTGGTTTCCGGCCTGCTGTTTTTCTTTGCGTTACCCGTCGCCGACCGCCGCAGTCCCGCGCCCGACCAGCCTTGGCGCGAACTGCCCGCGCGTTTCCTCCGCCAGTGGAAGGATCCGGTGCTGCGCAGTCTCTTCATTGAGGGCGGTTTCCTTCTCGGCTGTTTCGTCGCCACCTTTAATTACCTTTGCTTTCGTCTGCTGGAGGAGCCGTTTTCCTTTTCCCAGGGAAAAATCTCCCTGGTCTTTCTGCTCTATTTTTCCGGGATGATCGTCTCCCCGCTCTGCGGCCGGTTGATCAACCGTTTCGGCGCGCCTTGGGTCTTGCGCGGGGCGTTTCTCACCATCGCGCTCGGCGGGCTGGTGAGCCTGAGCAATTTTCTTCCGCTCACCCTGTTGGGCATCAGCCTGGTCATTGTCGGGTTTTTCGCCGGGCACGCCACCGCCAGCGGCTGGGTCAACCGCCGCGCCGTTACCGGCAAGGCCATCGCCTCCGCGCAATACCTGACCGTTTACTATATCGGTGCCTCGCTCCTCGGCTGGCTGGGAGGATTCGCCTGGCAGTTTTTTCGCTGGGGCGGCGTGGTCGTCCTGATTGCCGGCGCGGCACTCCTCGCCACGACGCTGGTGCCCGCGCGCGACACGGAATGAGCCCCGGCGATTTCCTCCGCGCTTTCTTCTGCTTGGCAAGAGTCCGCAAATGAGAAAACCTGCCGCCCGTATGTTTTCGCATCCCGTCCGCTTCCTTTGCACCGTTTTCGCCCTGCTGACGCTGACCGCCTCCGCCCCGGCACAAGTCGATGACTTTGTCCGCCTCTCCCAGGAAAAGGCGGCGGAAAATCTGCAGGCCTTCCGCAACTACCGACTGAGCGGCGATTTTTGCTTCCAGTTTGTCATCATTCATCAGCAGCGGCGCGGCGATGAGGAAACCCGATTCAACGGCAAAATGTGGGGCACTTGGGGCAAGGGCGGGCCGCTCTTTCGCGTGGAAATCCAGCAGGACGGCAAACCCACCTCGCCCATCCATCGCTTCCTCCTGCAAAGCGGACCCCAGCCCGAACTCTGGATTGTTGACGCCCAGGGCAATCCCGTGCGCTCCAAATCCGCCGCCCAAACCCCGCTGTTCCCCGGACTGATCTTCACGCCTTTCGAATTGCAAACGCCCTTCTCCTACTGGCCCGAAGCCCGCTACCTGCGCACCGTGCGCTTCAAGGGCCGGCCGACCCACCTTTACCGCATGACGCCCCCCGCCGATTTCCAAAAGGCCAACCCCGGCATCAGCTACGTCCAGCTCGGATTTGACCGCACCTACAACGCGCTGATGCAGGCGGTGATTTTCGACGCAAAGGAAAAACCCCTCCGCTACTTGGAGGCAGAAAGCTTCGCCAAGGTGCAGGAGCAGTACATCCCGGAGGAAATCCGCCTGCGCGACGCCGTCACCCGCGACCGCGACCTCTTTCGCGTCACCGCCGCCGCACTCAACCTGCGGCTTGACCGGGCAATTTTCACTCCCGAGGCCCTGCACCAGCCTGCGCCGTTGCCCGCCGCCGAATTTTTCACCACCATCGACTGATTTCCTCCGCCATGTCCGCCACCGTTTCCCTCCCCACTCTGGTTGATTTTTGCGACACGCGCTCCCGCCGCCGCGAGGTGCGGGATTTCCCCGGCGCCGAGAATGGCCTGCAATTTGCCAACCGGGGCACGGTCAAAAAAATCGGCGCGACGGTGGACGCCGGGCTGGTTCCCTTCGAGGAGGCGGCGCGGCGCGGCATCAATTTCCTCGTCGTCCACCACGGCCTGTTCTGGAACCCGCAGCAGCCGGTCACCGGTGCTGTTTATGAAAAATACCGGGCGCTGATCGACCATGACATCGCCGTTTACAGCTGTCACCTGCCGCTCGACGCGCATCCCGAGATCGGCAACAACGCCCTGCTGGCAGCCCGGCTCAACCTGTCCGTCGAAGAATGGTTTCTCGTTCACGAGGGCGTGCCGATGGCGCCGCTCTGCCGCGGAGGAATTTTGCGGAGCGATCTGGCCGCGCGGCTGCGGACGATTTTCCCCCGCACCTTCACCGCCATCGAATTCGGCAGCGAGCGCCCCTCCCGCATCGCCATCCTCACCGGCAGCGGGCGCTCCGCCCTCCCGCACCTGGCCGCCGCTGGCTGCGACACGCTGATCACCGGCGAACTCCGGCAAGAGCATTTCAACTTTGCCCAAGAGCACCGGCTCAACCTCTATCCTTGCGGCCACTACGCCACCGAAGTCTTCGGCGTCGCCGCCCTGGCCCGCGAGGCCGCGGAGAAATTTGGCTTGGAATACGAGTTCATCGCCACCGGCTGCCCGCTCTGAGCCCGCCCCGCCATGTCCGCCGTCGCCCGCTCCCTTTCCCTGCTTCTGCTCCTGCTGCTCGGCGCGACTGCCGGAACGGCCCAGCCGTCCGTCCTCGCTCCCTACCAAAACCCGGCCCTGCCGGTTGAGCGGCGAGTGGCGGATCTGCTCGGACGCATGACCGCGGAGGAAAAATGCCAGCAGTTGCAAATGGTCGATTTTTCCCGGCTCCAAGTTTTCGAGGGACAGGTTTCGCAGGAATCGCTGGAGCGCGTTTTCAAAGGAAAATCACCCGGCATGGTGCTGATCGACCAAGGCGCCGACGCCGCGAACAACGCCATCAAGATCCGCGATCTTCAACAATATCTCCGCGCCCAATCCCGTCTCGGCATCCCCGCCCTGTTTCTCAGCGGCGGCCCCCATGGCGTGCTGGCCCGTGGCACCACCATCTTTCCCCAGACGCTTGCTCTGGGTGCCACTTGGGATGTGGATTTGGTCCGCGAAATGGCGGCGAAAATCGCCGACGAGGCCAGCGCCATCGGCGTCACCCAACTCCTCGGCCCGTCCTTTGCACTGGGCCGTGATCCGCGCTTCGGCGGCATCGAACAAACCTTCGGCGAATGTCCGACTTTGGTTTCCGAAATGGGCCTGGCCTTTCTGGAGGGCGTTCAGGGGCACAATCCCTCCGCCGGCCTGCCGCCCAACAAGGTCTTCGGCACCGCCTTGCATTTCACCGGCTGGGCCGTGCCCGACGGCGGCCTGCTGGGCGCGCCCGTCTCCCAAAGCATGCGCGCCCTCCGCGCCCTGCACTTGCTGCCTTTCGAGCGCGCGGTCACCCAAGGGCAGGCACAGGCCATCGTGCCCGTGCTAAGCGAGATCAACGGCATCCCCGCCCACGCCAACAGCTGGCTGCTCAATGCGGTGCTGCGCGATGACTGGAATTTTCCCGGCTGCGTGCTTTCGGAATTCCGCGCGCTCCCGCTCAGCCAGTCCCTTTTCCATATCGCCGCCACCCCGGAGGAAGCCGCACTGGCCGCACTCGGAAACGGCATCGATGTCGAGACGGGCGGCGACACATTTTCCTCCCTGCCGGAATTGCTCCGCCGGGGAAAAATTTCCTCCGCGCAACTCGACACTGCCGCCGGGCGCGTGCTGCGCCTCAAATTCCTCGCCGGCCTTTTTGACGACCGCCGGGTCGTTGATCCGGAAATGCTCGCCCTCCGGCTGCACACCAAAGACAGCCGCAAACTTGCCCTCCGGCTCGCGGGCGAATCCCTCACCCTGCTGAAAAACACCGATAACTTCCTTCCGCTTAATCTCAGCCGCATCAAGACCCTCTCCGTCATCGGTCCCAACGCCGACCGGTTGCAACTCGGCGACAATAGCTGGACTGCCAGCAACAAAGACGGGGTGACCGTGCTGCGTGGATTACGCAATCTCCTCGGCAACAAAATCCGGCTCAATTACTCGCTCGGCTGCGACCTGTCCGGCTCCTCCACCACGGGCATCGCCGAGGCCGTGGCCATCGCCAAGAGCAGTGACGCGGTACTGCTGGTGCTCGGTGACAATAGCTCGCCGCCCCACAGCGCCCCGGCGGACACCGCCCCGCCCGCCACCACTGGCGCGGGTTACGATGTTTCCAATCCCGTCCCACCCGGAGTGCAGGAGGAACTGGCTCGCGCGGTGATCGCCACCGGACGCCCGACCATCGTGCTTTTCCTCCACGGCCGGCCGTTTTCCTCCCCGTGGCTCAAAGAAAACGCCACGGCCATCGTCAGCGCCTTTTATCCCGGCGAAGCTCAGGGAACCGCAGTCGCGCAAATGCTGTTCGGCCAAACCGAGCCCGGCGGACGCCTCCCGGTCTCCATCGCCCGCAGCGCCGGACACATCCCCACCACCTACGACCACCGGCTGGGCGCGCAGGGCATCTTCCAGCAACCAGGCTCCGCCGACCGTCCGGGACGCGATTATGTGTTCGACGAAACCGGGCCGCTCTGGGCTTTTGGTTTCGGCCTCAGCTACACCCGTTTCCAATACCGCGATCTGGTGGTCGAGACGCCTTCCGTCGCCTCCGACGGCATCATCCGCGTGCGCTTCACCGTCACCAATATCGGCGAACGCCCCGGGTCCGACGTGCCGCAGATTTACGTGCGCGACCAATCCAACCGTTTCACCGTTTCCTCGCTCCGGCTGGTACGCTTTGAAAAAGTCCGCCTCCAGCCAGGGGAAAGCATCACCGTGCTCGCCGCCTTTGAAACGGAATCTCTCGCGGAATGGGACCGCAATGTCCGCCAGCGCATCGTCGAACCAGGGGAATTCGACATCCTCGTCGGCTCCAGCGCCGAGACCATTTTGCTCCGCGGCAAAGTGCAAGTCCGCTGATCCGGCTCAGGCGCGCAACTCGAAACGAGTCGCTGCCGCCGCCCGGCCATTTTCCCCGAGCGTCACCAGACAGCCGTTGAGCCGCACATCCGCCTCCGCCACCGGGAAACGACGCGGCATGCCGTCGAGAAAACGCCCCAGCACCGGCGCGATTTCCCTTCCCAACACGCCGTGATGCGGCCCGCACATTCCGGCGTCGCTCTGGTAGGCGGTGCCGCCCGGCAGCACGGCCACATCTGCCGTCGCCACGTGCGTGTGCGTGCCGACGACCAGCGCCGCCCGTCCGTCAAGATACCAGCCCAGCGCGATTTTCTCCGAGGTCGCCTCGGCATGAATTTCCACCAAAGCGTAATCGTACTGCCCGGCCAGTTCCTTCAACAACCGGTCGCTGGTGGCAAAGGGACAGTCCGCCTTCGGCCCCATGAACTGCCGCCCCAACACCGTGAACACCAATAGGCGCGCACCGTCCGCCGCCTCGCTGATCACATAAGTCGCCCCCGGGCATTGCGGGGGCAGGTTCGCCGGACGGCAAATTTTCGGAATGGCGGCGATTTCGTGGTCGAAACCGCGCTGGTCCCAGACGTGGTCGCCGAGCGTGATCGCGTCCACTCCGGCGTCGGCCAATTCGCAGGCAATGCTCCGGTTGATGCCCGAACCGCCCGCCGAGTTTTCCCCGTTCGCCACCACCCACGTCAGCCCCAGCTCTTCGCGCAGCGCCGCAATTTTTTCCCGCACCAGATTTCTTCCGGGCGCGCCGACAATGTCTCCGAGGAACAGCAATTGCTTCATTCCGGCAAAAACAATCCTTCCTCCGCTCCCCGGCGAGCCTCTTTTCCTTTGCTCAAAGCAGGGGGCCGAGCATGTGCGCGACGCCCTCCCAAAACTTGTTCTGCAAATTCAGCCGGTGCAGCTTCGACTGCTCGTAGGGCATGCTGTCCGCCGCCAGCGAATCCGCCAGCAGCCGCAATCGGCGCACCGTGTTCGGCGAGTGAATGAAGGTCGCGACTTCGAAATTCACGAACAGGCTGCGCATGTCGAGATTCGCCGAACCCACCACGCCGATGGCGTTGTCGAAGAGGAAAAGTTT
Organism: uncultured Opitutia bacterium; assembly: GCA_937874455.1. Taxonomy (GTDB): domain Bacteria; phylum Verrucomicrobiota; class Verrucomicrobiia; order Opitutales; family UBA953; genus CALNBE01. The sequence continues at coordinate 8,080 of CALNBE010000319.1, forward strand.
TCCGTGCAAAATCCCGGCGTCGTAGAGCAAAATTTGCGCCCCGGCCTTGTGCAGCATCCGCAAATATGGCCGCCGTGCCAGGTCGAGAAACGGGTGGTCCGACTTGCGCGGCACAATCAGGCGCACCTTGCGCCCGGCGTGCAGCTTCGCCAGCAGCACGCGGAACAGCACCTCATCCGGCACCAGATACGGAGTCACCAGTGTGATTTCCTTCCGGCTCTCCTGGATCATCGTCACGAAGTGCTCCCACACAGGATCGTTCGGCTCGTCCGGTCCGCTGCCCACCACCTCGATCCGCACCGCGCCATGGGGCGGCGGATCAAATTTCAACTCCTCGGTGTATTGCTCCGGCGACGCCCCGGTGGCAAAGCACCAGTCGCTCAGAAAAATCCGGGTGAACTCCGCCACCGCCGGGCCGCAAATGCGCACGCTGAAATCCCGGTAGCGCTTTTTCACCGGCACCGGCCCGATGTATTCCTCCGCCAAATTCTGCCCGCCGGTGATCGCCCGCGCACCGTCGAACACCGCCATTTTCCGGTGATTGCGAAAATTCGCCGTGCCACGTCCGCGAAAGGGAAACATCGGCATGAAGCGCCGCACCTGTCCTCCGGCCTCCAACAACGGCCGGCACAGCCGCCACGACGCGCCCCAGCTTCCCACCGCATCGATCAGCAACCGCACCGCCACGCCTTCCCGCGCCCGCTCCGCCAGCCGCCGGATCAATTCCTCTCCCACCGGGTCCTGCCCCAGAATGTAGGTGGTGATGTGGATGCTCTTTTGCGCCGCGGCAATTTCCTCGCACAGGGCAAACCAGGTCGCCGTCCCGTCCGGATTGTTCAACAGCTCGAAACTGTTGCCGTCCTC
>CALNBE010000320.1 GCA_937874455.1 uncultured Opitutia bacterium
TTCATCGCCGCAAACTCCTCGCGGTGGTGCGAGGAATAAGCCTTCGGCGCAATGGCCACCACCGGCAAATCCGCCACCGCCTCCGGCCAACGCACCGCCACCGCCATCGCAGTTTTTCCACCCATGCTGTGCCCGAGCAAATGCACCGGAGGCAGATTTTCCCCTGCCAGAAAAGCCCGCACATCCTCCGCCAGCACCGGGTAATTCATTTCCTCCGCGTGCGGCGACTCGCCGTGGTTGCGCAAATCCAGCGCGTAAACCGAAAAGCTCCCGCCCAGCTCCCGCGCCACCGTCTGCCAGTTGCGGGACGCCCCCAGCAGGCCGTGCAACAACACCGCCGGCGGCTTGGTCGGATCGCCGAAATGACGGAAATGCAGGGGAACTGTGGCGAAAAGGGACATTTGGATTGTCAGAAAGAGACCGCTTCTTTGACTGGGTCAAACGGACATTTTCCCCTTTTTGCAATGACTGCCAGCAGCGCTCCATTTTCCCATGCGGCCCCGTCCCTCGACACCGGTCGCTTCTGCGGCGCCTTCACCGCGCTCATCACCCCGTTCCTCAACGGTGCCGTCGCCTACGATGACCTCAAAAAACTGGTCGATTTTCAGATCGACCAGGGCATCGACGGTTTGGTTTCCGTCGGCACCACCGGCGAGTCCCCCACTCTCGACACCGACGAGCACCTCAACGTCATCGCCCAAACCATCGAATTCGCCCGCGGTCGCGTCCCGTTGCTGGCCGGCACCGGCTCCAATTCCACCGCCGAGGCCATTGAGCTGACCAAAGCCTCCGACGACGCCGGGGCGGACGGCTTCCTCCTCGTCGCGCCCTACTACAACAAGCCGAATCAGGAGGGCATCTTCCGCCACTTCGCCGCCATCGCCGGCTGCACGGAAAAACCCATCGTCCTCTACTCCATCCCCGGTCGCTGCGGCGTGGAAATTTCCGTCGAAACTGCCGTGCGGCTGCGGAAGGAATTTCCCCACATCATCGGCATCAAGGAGGCGGGCGGTTCTTGCGAAAAAGTCTCCCGGCTGGTGCGCGAACTCGACCCGGCATTCATCGTCCTGAGCGGCGACGACAGCTTGACCCTCCCCTTTATCAGCCTCGGCGCTCGCGGCGTCATTTCCGTCGCCTCCAACTGGCTGCCCAAAGCTGTCGCCCAACTGGTCATGCTCGCCCGTAGCGCCGACGAATCCGGCGCGCTCCGGCTGCACAACCAACTCGCCGACCTCTTCAAGAAACTTTTCATCGAGCCCAACCCGGTGCCGGTCAAATATGCGATGGCCCGCGCCGGGATCATTCAGTCCGACGAGGTGCGGCTGCCGCTCTGCGAACTTTCCTCCGCCAGCCGCCCGCTGCTCGACGCGCTGGTCGACTCCTTCTCCCAATCCTAAGACAT
>CALNBE010000321.1 GCA_937874455.1 uncultured Opitutia bacterium
GGTCCACCAGCATGTTGCCGGTGGAGGACCCCATGAAAGCCTTGATGCCGCAAATGGTGCGCGGGTCGGCCCGCTCGACCTCGGCCAGATTGTCGTTGGTGGCGCCGAGGAAAAAGGAGTAGTTGGCGGGGGAATTGCGGGCGGCGATGGCGTATTTTTCCTCCAAGCGCTCCAGCGTGGTGCTGGTCGGATTGGTGTTGGGCATCTCCATGAAGGAAGTGACCCCGCCCGCGACGGCGGCGCGGGATTCGCTGCCGATGGTGGCCTTGTGGGTGAGTCCCGGCTCGCGGAAGTGAACCTGGTCGTCGATCAGCCCCGGCAGCAGCAGCAACCCCGAGGCGTCGATCTCGCGGTCCGGTTTGATCGCGGAGGAAATGGCGCCGATGGCGGCGATGCGCCCGTCGCGGATCAGGACGTCGGCGACGGCTTGGCGGTCCTCGTTGACCAAGGTGGCGTTGTTGATGCGGAGCGTGGCCATGGCGCGGGATTCGAGCGGGTTTCCAGCGGAGCAACAAGGGCAAAAGTTTTCCCCGCGGTTTTGACAAATAAACGGGGTTGCCAAATGCGATGAAGCGGTGAAAGTGCCCCGACACTCGTTTCCCTCGACGACTGAAAAAAACGGTTGAAGGGACGCGCTGTTTTCCTAGCCCCGTTCGCCAACATGTCCCTCATGCAAGTTGTAAAACCGAAGATCCGTGGATTTATCTGCGTCACCGCCCATCCCGAAGGCTGCGCCGCGCACGTTCAGGAGCAAATTGACTACATCAAGGCGCAGAAGCCACTGCAAGGGGGACCGAAGAGCGTGCTGGTGATCGGTTCGTCCACTGGCTACGGCTTGTCGTCGCGCATCGCGCTGGCCTTTGGCAGCAAGGCGGCGACGCTGGGCATTTTCTTTGAAAAACCCTCGGAAGGTGGAAAACCCGCCTCGGCGGGCTGGTACAACTCGGCGGCGTTTGAGAAGGCCGCGCACCGGGACGGCCTCTGGGCCAAGTCGCTCAACGGCGACGCATTTTCCAACGAGATCAAGGAACAGGCGATTGCGATTATCAAAAAGGAAATGCCGAAGATCGACCTAGTGGTGTACTCCCTGGCCTCACCCCGTCGCACGGATCCGAAAACCGGCATTTCCCACCGCTCGGTGCTGAAGCCGATTGGCGCGCCATTTTCCTCCAAGAACCTCGACACCGACAGCCACAAAGTGGACGAAGTGACGATTGAGCCCGCAGTGGAAGGCGATGTGGAAAACACCGTGAAGGTGATGGGCGGCGAGGATTGGGAATTGTGGATGGACGCCCTGGAGGAAGCCGGAGTGCTGGCCGAAGGCTGCAACAGCGTGGCCTATTCCTACCTCGGGCCAGAAGTGACCTGGCCAGTTTACAAGAACGGCACCATCGGCAAGGCCAAGGAAGATTTGGAGCGCGCCGCGCAGGCGATTGACGCGCTGCTGAAGATCAAGCGCGGCAAGGCTTTTGTCTCGGTGAACAAAGCGGTGGTGACCCAGGCCAGCTCGGCCATCCCCGTGGTGCCGCTGTATATTTCCCTGCTGTTCAAGATCATGAAAGCCAAGGGGCTGCAGGAAGGCTGCATCGAGCAGGCCTGGCGGCTGTTTTCGACCCAGCTCTACAACGACAATTTTCTGAACTACGACGAGGCGGGCCGCGTGCGGGTGGACGACTGGGAAATGCGCCCGGACGTGCAGGAGGAAGTTTTTGCGATCTGGCCGAAAGTGAACACGGAAAATCTCAGCGAGCTGACGGATTACGCCGGCTACCAGGGCGAATTTTTGAAACTCTTTGGCTTCGGCATTCCCGGCATTGATTACGACAAGGAAGTCGATATCGAAGTGCCGATCGAAAGCCTGGCCTGAGCATGTCCGGCGGAGCAAAGGAAATTTTCTTGTTCCCTAAGCGCCGCGCCTCGATTTCCTTTGCGCCATGACGACCACCTTTTCCATCGCGAACCAGAAAGGCGGCGTGGGCAAAACCACGACTGCGGTAAACCTAGCGGCGGGACTGGCGCGCAAAGGGTTGCCGACACTGTTGATCGACCTGGATTCGCAGGCCAACGCCACCAGCGCGCTCGGGCTGGCGAAGGAGGCGGGGAAAAGTCTCTACGGCCCGTTGCTCGGCGAAGGGGCGGCGGCGGAGAAAATTGTTTCCACCGGAACGAAGAATCTGGATTTGATTCCCTCCGAGGTGGACATGGCGGCGGTGGAGTCGGAGCTGCTGCAAACGGAAAATTATCTGGCCGCGCTGCGCACCGTGCTGGCCCCGCTGAAGGCGGAGGGCCGTTACCGGGCGATCGTGCTGGATTGTCCGCCCGCGCTGGGAATGCTGTCGATGAACAGTCTGGCGGCGGCGGATTATTTGTTGATCGCGCTGCAGTGCGAGTATCTGGCGATGGAAGGTTTGAGCCAGATTTTGAGCGTGGTGGAGCAGCTGCGGGACGCCGGGGTGAACCCGGATCTGAGCGTCGGCGGCATTTTGATGACCATGTATGACGTGCGGACCAACTTGTCGCGCCAGGTGGTGGCCGAGGTGAAGCAGCATTTCCCCGAACTGGTGTTTGATGCGATGATTCCCCGGAGCATCCGGCTGGGAGAGGCACCGAGCCACGGGAAGCACATTTTTGATTACGATCCGCTCTCGCCGGGAGCGACGGCTTACGAGGCGTTGGCGAAGGAAGTGACGAAGCGTTTTGCGCTGAAGTGAGTTTACCCTCGTGGCGGTGCCGCGGGGAGTGGTCCTTTTTCCCACGGCTCGACCGGGCCATGGACAATGGTAAAGATCGAATGTGCCTGCGGATTTTTTATGGCGGCAAGCAACACGGCGCGGGCGGGGTCTCGTGTGCGCAGTTTTGCCAGCAAGTGGGCCTGCTCAAAAAGCAACTGGCCCGTGGTGGCGGAAATGGTGCCAAGAAGCGGCCGTGGGCAGGTGATTTTTTTGGCGTTGAAGTTGTAATTGCGCCGCCCGGCTTCGTCTGCCACCCCGAGAAGAAAGGCGCCGATGGCTTCAATTGGGGCGGGATGGGCCTGAAAGCGGATGAGCTGCGGGTGCCGCCGGTAGCCGGAGGTGTTTCCGGCGAGAACCTTTTGCGCCAGCAGTGCCTCCCGCCAGACGGCGAGCAGCCCCTTGGTGTCGAGATAGGAAGGGTGGAGAGTCCAAAGGCGCATGGGATTTTCGCGGAGGAAAGGATTTTTTGGCGCGGGAGCAACCGGAGGAATCTTTGTCGCGGGCCCGGCTGTTTCAAGTGGTCAATTATGAGAAAGGAGCTTTTTTTGGCGGCATGAAAAAGCTGGGCATCATGGGCGGAACATTTGACCCGCCGCACTTGGGGCACCTGATTCTGGCGCAAACGGCGGAGGAATTTTTGGGACTGGACCGGGTGGTGTTCGTGCCGACGGCGGAGTCGCCGCTCAAAGGAAGGCCGCCCGCGGCCCCGGCGGCGGCGCGGCTGGCGATGGTGCGGGCGGCGGTGGCGGAGCGGAGGAAATGGGGTGTCTCGGATTGGGAAATCCGGCAGGGCGGTGCCAGTTATTCAGTGCGGACGGCGGCGCATTTGCACCGGGAATTTCCTGATGCGGAATTGTTTTGGATCATCGGCGCGGATCAACTGGCGCAGTTGAATGCATGGCACCGGATTGATGAACTGTGCCGGCTGGTGCGGTTCGTGGTAGCGGTGCGCGACGGGGACGAGTTGGAGCGGCCGGCGCATTTGCACCCTTGTGTGAAAATTGAGGCGCTGCCGATGCGCCGTTTTGATGTAAGTTCGACGGAAATTCGGGCGCGACTGGGCGCGGGGCTGCCGGTGGCTTTCTTCTTGCCGGAGCGCGTGCGGGAAGTCATTGAGCAAGGGAAGTTTTACTGCTGAACCGCTTTTCACACTCATGCCGCAAAAAAAATCCGCCTCGTCGAAAACCGCTGTTAAAAGGGAAAAACCGACCGTTGCCAAAAAGACGGCGGCGGGGAAAAAAGCCTTGAAGACTGGCGCGATTTCCCGCCCGGGTGGCAAACCGGCGGTCAAGACTGCCGGTAAATCCGTGGCAAAAACGGTGACGAAAAAAGCTCCGGCGAAGAAAACTCCGGCGAAAAAACCGACCAGTCCGGCGGCGAAGAAAACCGGCAAGGTCGCGGCGAAAAAACCGGTGGTCAAAGCGGCAACGAAAACGGTGGCACAGCCAGCCAAGCCGGTCGCGAAGAAAATGACACCGGGCATTCCGAACAAGGATGGATTGGCGCTGGTGAAGAAATGTGTGCGGGCGCTGGATGACAAGAAAGCCGAATCGCTGCGGGTGATTTTTGTCGGGGAAAAATCGAGTGTGACGGATTTTTTTGTGGTGGCGACTGGCAACTCGGAGCCGCATCTGCGCGCTCTGCGCATCGCGGTGGAGAAGGAACTGGACGACGAGAAGGCGCTGATCGTCGGCAAGGAATCGCAGCCGGAAAGCGGCTGGTGTGTGGTGGATGCCTTTGATGTGATCGTGCACCTGCTCTTGCCCGGGCAGCGGGAAAACTACCAGTTGGAGTCGTTGTGGAAGGACGGCGAGGATCTGCCGGTGGCCGAATTGCTGAAATAGCCTTTGTCCGGTTGGTGTTGCCCTGTCAGGAAGGGGTGTTTTGAAAAGGCGCATGTTGTCGCGCTGCCTGTTTCTTTCCCTGCTGGCCCTGCTGTCGGTAATCGCTCCCGAGGCTTGGGGCGCGGAATCGCGCACTGGGGTGGAAGCGTTGCTGCCGCCGGACGAGGAAGTTTACCGGGAGGCGGAGCAAGCGGAGCTGGCCCGTTGCCAGGCGGCGGGAGAGCAGATCGAGGCGCTGCCGTTGCCGGAGGTGTTGTGGCTGCGGGTGCAGGCGAATCCGTTCAACGCGGTGGCCACGCTCATTTTCCTTTGCGCCATCCTGCACACGTTTTTTGCGCCAAAGTTTTTGAAATGGGCGCATCACTTCGAGGAGCGGTTGCAGGCGGATGTCGCGACGGGGAAGGTGAAGCCGAACGCGGACGGCGAGGTGAGCAGCATCCGGGCAACGGTGTTTCATTTCCTTGGCGAGGTGGAGGCGGTGTTTGGGATTTGGGCGCTGGTGCTGTTTGCGGTGGTGTGTTGCTGGCCCGGGTTGGGCTGGACGCAGGCGTGCGAGTATCTGAACAGCCGCAATTACACGGAGGCGGTTTTTGTGGTGGTCATCATGGCGATCGCCTCGACGCGTCCGGTGATTTTCTTTGCCGGGAAAATGCTGGGGAAGGTGGCGGCGACGGGGAAAAGTTCGCCTGCGGCGTGGTGGTTTTCGATTCTGACACTGGCGCCGATTTTCGGGTCGTTCCTCACGGAACCTGCGGCGATGACCATCGCGGCGTTGCTGCTGGCGCGGCAGGTGTATTCCTTGCAGCCGAAACCGGGCCTGGCCTACGCGACGCTGGGGTTGTTGTTTGTGAACATTTCGGTGGGCGGCACGCTGACGAATTTTGCGGCTCCGCCGGTGCTGATGGTGGCGGCGAAGTGGGAGTGGAGCCTGTGGGCGATGCTGTCGCAGTTCGGCTGGAAGGCCTTTTTGGGAATTGTGCTGTCGAATGTCCTTTTCTGGTTGGCGTTCCGGCGGGAGTTTGCCCGGCTGGCGGAGAAAAAGACCGCGCTGGCGGAGGTCGCGGAGGAAATTGACGACGACGAGGAAATCCCGCTGTGGGTGACGCTGGTGCATTTCGGGTTCATGGCGTGGACGGTGCTGATGTTGCTGGAGCACCGGTTGGCGCTGTTTGTGGCGGGCTTTTTATTTTTCCTCGCTTTCACCAAGGCGACGGCGCGCTACCAGCGGCCAATCCAGTTGCGCGGGCCGCTGTTTGTGGGCTTTTTCCTCGCCGGGTTGGTGGTGCACGGCGGGTTGCAAGGCTGGTGGATCGGGCCGGTGCTGGGGAGCCTGACCGAGGTGCCGCTGTTTCTCGGGGCGACGGTGCTGACCGCGTTCAACGACAATGCGGCGATCACCTATCTGGCGTCACAGGTGCCCGCGCTGTCGAACTACGACGCCAACGGCGTGCATCTGACGGGGGAGGCTTACGCGCTGGTGAACCGCTTGCATTATGCGGTGCTGGCCGGAGCGGTGACCGGGGGCGGTTTGACGGTGATTGCTAATGCGCCGAATCCGGCCGGGCAGTCGATTCTCGGGAAGTATTTTCCCGGAGGTATTTCCCCCGCGAAGCTTTTTCTCGCCGCGCTGATCCCGACAGTGATCGTCGGCTCCTGCTTCATGCTGATCCCCCACTAGACGCGCCAGGCGCGGAGGAAAATCAGTCGCCCTCGGGCGGATTGCTCAATTCCCAATTGGCGTCGTTAAGGACGCGCAGGGCCACCTCGCGCAGATCAAACAGAACGAATCGAAAATCTTGGAGAAAGGCGGGGGAGTCGAGTTGTTCCGCTTGAGAAAAGAGCTGGGCCATCGCCTGATTCAGGCTGAAGAGCGATTGCTTGGCGAGGCAGAGGGCGAGGGAAAAATCGGCGGTGTCCATGGCGGTCACGGCCATGATGAGGGAGTGCTCAATGCCGCGCACTTCCAGTGCCAGTGCCAGCGCTTGGGCGGCGGAAAACTCCGGGTTGGCGTGGGCGAGCCGGCGCAGCAACTGGTGGAGGTGTCCGCAGAGGGCGCGGGTGACAATGAACACCGGATGGGCCTGCACGCAATAAGGCGGCAGTTGGGCGGGCGGAGTTTCCTCCGCGTCTTCCTCGGGCAGCTCGGTGTTGGCGCTATTCCAGTCGGAGGTTTCCCAGCCCATGCGGCGGGCAACCAAATCGAGGTGACTGGGCTGGTCGCGAAGGGAAAAATAGAGCGAGAGAAAGCGGGTTTGCTCGGCGGCGTTTTTCTTTAGAAACTGGCCCCATTCCCGTTCGTTCCAATACAGTTCGCTTTGATTGTCCCAGTCCCCGTTGGGAAATCCATTATCTTCGGAGTAGCTCATGGGTTTTATGGGGAAGGAGGGTTCTCATTTGCCAGAGGTTGGCAAACATAATTCTTGGCCGGAGTCGGGAGCAGGGGAAATGGGCGTGGTGCCTCTGTTTTTAACCAGATGACAGATAAGATGATAGAGGAATGAGAGGTGTCCCATGGGCAACCCTTTGGCCTGGCCGCGGCGCAACGGTTCGCCCCAGATGGATTCGATTTCGACCGGGCGTCCTTCCAGATAATCGATCAGACTGGACGGCTTGTAGGCACCCATTTCCTCGTTGGCCTTGAACTGGGCGCGCAAGTGGGACTCGGGAATCGAGACCCCGTATAGCGCCGCGGCCTCCTGCAATTCGCGCATCAGCGCCTCATTGAGAGCGCGCAAGGGCATGCTGGCGATTATCTTATCGACAGTTATGCCCCCGGCGGCGATGGCGATGCCGTTGAAGGGCACATTCCAGCAGAGTTTGAACCAGAGGGCTTTTTCGAGGGATTCCTCCAAGCCACAAGCAATCCCGCTGGCCTGAAAAATGTCCATCAGCTCGCGGGTGCGCGGCTGTGGCGAGCCTGTGCCTTCGGCGAGTTGAATGGAGCCGGGGAGGAAATTTTCGATGACGCCGGGTTGGGTGCGGTTGACGCAGACGAAGCAGAGTCCGGCAAGGACATTTTCCTCTCCGCAAATCCGGCCAAGCGCCTCGACGTTGCCCATGCCATTTTGCAGGGTGAGCACGAGAGTGCGGCCCTTGGCCAGCAGTGGCGGGAGCAGGCGGGGGAAAAGGTGGTTGGCCGTGGTTTTGAGGGCGATGAGCACCAGATCGCATGGCCCGATGGTGGTGGTTTCCAAGTGGGCGTGTACCGGGTGGATGCGGAAGGATTCGGCGGGAGTAGTGATCTGGAACCCGTGGGTGCGAACGGCATCAAAGTCGCTCCGGAGAAGGAAATGCACCTCGTGCCCCTGCCGGGCGAGAAGGGCACCGTAGTAGGCCCCGATGGCCCCGGCGCCAATGATGGCCACTTTCAGTTTGGAAGGAAAATGCGCAACAGACATGCTTTCCTTCGCTGCATGGATCATGCCAGTGGATAGGGGATGTGGAGGCGACTGCTGAGAGACTCTTAATTTTTAAAATATTAATAAATATGTAATTAATTATTTCTGAGAGACGAAATTTATTGCTGAGCTGGTTGCCGGGTGAAGCGGTGTCGGGCTTCGCGGGGTGCTGAAGTGAAAGCGGCGGAAACCGCCGCACTCCAAGGCGAGGTAAAGACCGGGCAACGGTATGGGAATGAGAAAAGTGCGGGCGGAGCGGAGGAAATGGGCGGTCATTCTGACCGCCGCAGCAGAGGAAAAATCTTGAAAATACAGAGCAAGAGTATCATTCAGCTGTTGTTTTCCTTTAGCCGAGTTACCTGCAAAGGAAATTTTCCGTCCGCTAACCCCTTAAAAATCATGCTTTCCCTACGCCCAAGCCGTTTTTCCTTGCCTCTGAACTTAACCTGGCCCCGTTTCGCGGCCTATGGATTAATAGCGTTCAAATTCGGATTTAGAGATGGAGCTAGTCTTGGCGTTACCGCCGAGAACGGCTGTGAGCGTGACAGATAGCTTGGTGTATTGAACGCCCGTCCGTGTCTGAATCGTTCGGAAGTCCATAAGCTTGTCGAAACGGGAAAATCCTTTGGGAGACGCGAACCTATCGGTGCCAACGTAAAGGGAGTCGCCAAATGCGAAGATAAGCCGGTAATCGCCGTCCGGGATGCTCGTGATATAAGCCTGCTGGTGAGAGCCAATGGTGAAGGATAGAACCTTCTGGTCGGTGCGAACGTCGATGAACTTGGCGATGGCGTGGCTGCCGCTCCCGTTGGAGACGGTGAACTCGCCGAGGCT
>CALNBE010000322.1 GCA_937874455.1 uncultured Opitutia bacterium
CCGACCTGCACGAGCTTTACGGCAAAAAATTCGAGTTGCTCGTATTCGCAGTAGCGGGCCTCGAATTTTTTGCCGTAAAGCTCGTGCAGGTCGGGCACCTCGTTGGCGCAAAAGAGCGTCCAGTCCTCGCGGGCTTCCATGCGCTTCATGAACAGGTCGGGTATCCAGTTGGCGGTGTTCATGTCGTGGGTGCGGCGGCGGTCGTCGCCCACATTTTTGCGGAGTTCGAGGAAGTCCTCGATGTCGTTGTGCCAAGTTTCGAGGTAGGCGCAGCCGGAGCCGCGCCGCTTGCCGCCCTGGTTGACGGCGACGAGCTGGTCGTTGTGGAGTTTGAGAAAGGGAATGACGCCCTGGGATTCGCCGTTGGTGCCCTTGATGTAGGAGCCGGTGCCGCGGACGGCGGTCCAGGAGCCGCCGAGCCCGCCCGCCCATTTGGAGAGGAAGGCGTTTTCGGCGATGCCGCGCATCATGATGGATTCGATGGTGTCATCGACCTTGTAGAGGTAGCAGGAACTGAGTTGGGAGTGAAGGGTGCCGGCGTTGAAGAGCGTCGGCGTGGAGGAGCAGAAGCGGCGGTTTTTGTAAGCTGCGTGAAGGCGGATGACCCATTCCTCGCGATGGGTTTTTTCGCGGAGGAAAAGACCCATGGCGACGCGCATCCAGAAGAACTGCGGGGTTTCGAGGCGGCGGGCGGGCTTGACGGTTTTGTCGATGATCAGGTAGCGGTCGTAGAGGGTTTGGATGCCGAGAAATTCGAATTCGAGATCGGCGGAGGGGTCGAGCGCATCGGCCAGCTTGGCGAGGTCGTAGTTGCGGAGCTGGGGGGAAAGGCGCTCGATGGCGATGCCGTGTTCGATGTAGGCGGCGAATTTTTTGCGGTGAAACGCCTTCAGGTTTTCGATCCCGTCGCGGAGGATGTCCCAGCCAAGGACTTCCTCGTAGATATAGCTGAGGAGAATACGCCCCGCGAATTTGGAAAAGTCGGCGTCTTTTTCGATGAGGGACTTGGCGTTGAGCGTGATGGTTTTTTGCAAGTCCTCGGCGGTCATCTCGGCGTAAAGCGAGCGGCGGAGTTCGGTTTCAATTTCCTCTGCGGAGAGGCAGAGATCGAGGCCGATGGAGGCGTAGGCGATGCGCTTGCGCAGCTCGGTGCCGTCCCAGAAAAAAGTTTCCCCGTTGGCGCGGCGGACGAGGATCATGGATTCCTGGTCGGGGGTGCTGGGCGCGGAGGAATTGTCCTCCGCGAGCTGGCGGAGCCGGGCGCGCTGGGCGCGGTAGAGGATGTAGGATTCGGCGACTTTGAAATGGCCGTGGCGCATCAATTCCTCCTGCACCAGGTCCTGCACCTCCTCGATGCCGATGAACGGCTGGGCGAGGGCGCGGACGCGCTCGGTGACGGATTGGGCGACTTGGACGGCGGGCTCGGAGTCGAGCTGGCAGGAGAGGAAAGCCTTGCGGATGGCGACCTCGATTTTGTCCTGATTCCACGGCACGACCTGGCCGTTGCGGCGGATGAGGCGGGAGGCGGGGGTGTTTTTTTCGCCGGATTCCTGGCCGGGGTCGCGGCCAACGACGAGACTTTTGGCGACATCGTGGGCGTTGCGGCGGACGAGGGCGCGCTCGATCAGACGGCTGATTTCGGCTTCGGAGAGGGCGGTGTCCGCGGAGGAAATTTGCTCCGAGAGCAGACTGGCAAACTCGCCCACCACGTCGGCGACAAAGGCCCGATTTTTCTCGGTGTAGATGTCGGCGATGTCGCGGGAGACCAGCAGGTCGGTGAGGGCGTTGCCGACGATTTCGGCGACATCATGGGGCGAGAGCGGACGGGTGCCGCTGGCGGTGCGGAGGTGGATTTCGGGCAACGCGGGCGTGGCGACCGCGGAGGAAATTGCGTCGCGCCAGGCGAAACGTTTTTTCTGGTCGAGCGGGAGGGCGGTGGCACGCTTGAGGGCGAGGTCTTCGTCGAGGGGGATTTCAAAA
>CALNBE010000323.1 GCA_937874455.1 uncultured Opitutia bacterium
CAGGTGCCCGTCAAAAAAGAGGGACGCATTTACTTGCGTCCGGTAACGGGCACCTAGGAAGGCCCACAAAGAGAACGCTTTCAATGCGTCCCAATCCGGGACGCATATCAGCGCGGCCTCTTTGTCTCGAAATTTCCTAGGTTTCGTTACCGACAGCAGCCGAAGCTACGCGAAAGAGATGATGTTGTTGGTTAGTTTTCTAGGTAGTTCAAAAAGCAGTGTTTTCGTTGGCTAGTATTTTAACGTCTTACAGGAAGACAAGGAGGAATGAGCCGAGACGATGTTCTAAAGAACATATAAAGCTTTCCCCACAGAGAAAATCCACTCTTTCCTTCCAGTAACCACCTTTCAATCGTGCAGAAAAGACAGCCGTCGCTCACCCCCTGGGGTGCGGTGCACCACACCGCTTTCCCTCGCCATTTTTAACGCTTGTCATTGCCGCGGGACTCCCCAAATTCCCCGCTCCTCTCAGTTTAACCACTTGAGCAAGCCATGCGCGACGAATACCTGAAAGAAGCCACCAAGGTCATCACCGATCCCAACATCCTCATCAATGTCGTTTCCCGCCGCGTCAAGCAGCTCAAAAACGGCATGGACCCGCTGGTCGAATCGCTGGAGAAACTCGAGCCCGAGGACATCGCCCTGCGCGAAATCATCGAGGGCAAGATCAGCTACCAGCTCTACTCGCCCGAGGACTGAGCCGCCTCTTCGACACGACGCGCGGGCGGGGTTCTTCCCCGCCTGTTTCGTTTACCCACCAAGCGATTTTCCTTCGCCCTTTCTTTCTCCTCCGCCGCCATGGCTCCGAAAAAACCAAAAATCCTCCCCGATTTCCGCAACGCCAAGGCGGGGCGCGATTACTTTTTGGAGCAGCGTTTCGAGGCGGGCATCATGCTCACCGGCACCGAAATCAAGGCCATCCGCAACGGCAAGGCCAATCTCGCCGACAGTTTCGTCCGCATCGAGCGCGAGGTGCCGATCCTCTACCACCTGCACATTTCCGAATACGATTTCGGCAACCAAAACAACCACAACCCCTACCGGCCACGCCGGCTCCTCCTGCACAAGCGTGAGATCCACAAGATCATCGCCGAGGTGCAGTCCGGCGGCTACACCATCGTCCCCACCCGGCTCTACTTCAAGCGCGGGCTGGCCAAGGTGGAAATCGCCATCGCCAAGGGAAAACAGCAGCACGATCGCCGTCAGGATTTGAAAAAACGCGAGGCCGACCGCGAAATCCGCCGCGCCCTCCGCCAGCGCTGATTTTCCTCAGCGCCCGCCAGTGCCCCATGAGTCGTTCCCGCAAAAAAACCTCCATTTCGGGGCTCACCACCGCGGAGACCGAAAAGCTGGAAAAACGCAAAGCCAACCGGCGTTTGCGCCGGCTGACCCGCTCCAAAATTTCCTCCGAAAACGACGGGGCCCTTCTGCCGGTTTTGCGCGAAGTCAGCAGCCCCTGGCTCTGGCCCAAGGACGGAAAAACCCATTTCTCCGCCCAAAAATATCCC
>CALNBE010000324.1 GCA_937874455.1 uncultured Opitutia bacterium
AGGCGCAAGCCGCCGCCCGCTCCGCAAAAAATGGCGGACTGCTTTTCAGCGAAGCGGAAATCGCCGCCTTCAACGAGATCGCGGAGGAATGCGGCCAGCCCCTTTGGGATGCCGCCGCCTTCAAAGTCGCCGAATAATAAATTTCCTTCGCCCAGAGGCGCGAAGGAAACTCCCCTCGCCCTTCCCTTCATCTCCCAGTTCGTCTTTAAAAACCCATTACACGATTTCCCATGCACCTTAAACCCGCTTCCGCCTGTCAGTTCGACCAGATTTCCCTTGGCGAAATCATGCTCCGCCTCGACCCGGGCGAAACCCGCATTCGCACCGCCCGCCACTTCACCGCCTGGGAGGGCGGCGGCGAATACAACACCTCCCGCGGCCTGCGCAAATGCTTCGGGCTGCGCACCGCCGTCTGCACCGCACTGGTGGACAACGAGGTGGGGCACTTGATTGAGGACTTCGTCATGCAGGGCGGCGTCGCCACCGACTTCATCAAGTGGCGCGACGACGACGGCATCGGGCGCACGGTGCGCAACGGGCTGAACTTCACCGAACGCGGGTTCGGCATTCGCGGCGCGGTGGGCGTGCCCGATCGCGGCCACACCGCCGCCGCCCAGCTCCAGCCGGGCGATTTCGACTGGGAGGAAATTTTCAGTCGCGGGGTGCGCTGGTTTCACACCGGGGGCATTTTCGCCGCGCTCTCCGAAAGCACCGCCGCCCTCACCGTCGAGGCGGTCAAGGCCGCCAAGAAACACGGTACCATCGTCTCCTACGACTTGAACTACCGGCCTTCGCTGTGGAAATCCATCGGCGGTCTCCAAAAGGCGCGGGCGGTCAACCGTGAGATCGCCCGCCATGTCGATGTGATGATCGGCAACGAGGAGGATTACACCGCCTCGCTCGGCTTCGAGGTCAAGGGCGCCGACCACAACCTCCGCGCAATCGAAACCGATGCGTTCAAAGCGATGGTCGAAACCGCCGTGCGGGAATTTCCCAACTTCCAAGTCGCCGCCACCACCTTGCGCGCGGTCAAAACCGCCACCGTCAACGACTGGAGCGCCATTTGCTGGCACGGAGGAAAATTCTACGAGAGCCGCAAATATCCCGACTTGGAAATCCTCGACCGGGTCGGCGGCGGCGACAGCTTTGCCAGCGGTCTGCAATTTGGCTTCCTGGAGAAAAACGATCCGCAGCTCGCGGTCGATTACGGCGCGGCCCACGGGGCCTTCGCCTCCACCACGCCCGGCGACACTTCCATGGCCACCCGCAAGGAAATCGAAAAACTCATGCAGGGCGGCGGGGCTCGCGTGGTGCGCTGACCCAGCGCCGCTTCGCAGCGGGAAAATTTCCTCCGCGCATGCTTTCCGAAAAATCACCTTCCCGCTTGACGTTTTTCCCCGTTTTGTAGCATTAGCTACAAATGAACCCAAGCGATCCCTCCCCCTCCTCCATGCAGGGCTGGCGCGATGCCGAGCGCGAAACGGTCGAAGACGTGCTGCGCGCCTTGCTCGAATGCGAATACCACCAGCACTCGGCCACCGACGAGCATCTGGCGGGATTGGTCGATGTGCCGCGGGAAAAAATTCTCCCCGCGCTCGCTCTGGCCCAATCCGCCGGACTGGTTGCCACCACCGTGCGCGACGACTCCGCCGCGCCAGAATGGATGCTGCTCCCCGCCGGCCGGGAAATCGCCTTGCTCATCATGCGCGCCCACCGCTTGGTCGAGACCCGTCTGGCCCGAGAATCCGGCCTGCAACCGGAGGACTGGCATGCCCGGGCCCACGCGGAGGAGCACCGGCTTTCCGCCGAGGAAGTAGCCCGCCTCGCCGACCAGCTCGACAATCCCCGTTTCGATCCGCACGGCGACCCGATTCCCTCCGCCGAAGGCCGCTGGCCCGAAATCACCGGCAGCACCCTGCTCGCCTGGACACCCGCCGTGCCGGGAGTCATCGCCCACATTGAAGACGAGCCCGCGCCACTCTATGCCCGGCTGGCCCGCGAAGGCATTTATGCCGGGATGCACTTTTCCCTGCGCGCCATTCATCCCTCCGCCTGCCATCTGACCATTGAGGCGCGGGAATTTCACCTCCCGCTGGAACTCGCCGCAATGATCCGGGTCCGCGCTGCCGATCCCACTGATCCGCCGATCCCGCCCTCCGCCTGCCGCCTTTCCGACTTGCAAATTGGCGAATCAGCCGACGCGCTTCGCCTGCTTCCGGGCTGCATTGGCGCGGAGCGCTCGCGTCTGCTCGACCTCGGATTCGTCCCCGGTAGCCGCATCGAATTTTCCCTGCAAAGCCCCTTCCATGGTCCCGCCGCCTACCAGGTGCGCGGCACCTTGATCGCGCTCCGTCGCGAACAGGCCGACCAAGTGTTGGTGGCCCGGACTCCGCAAAGCTAACCGCCGGTTTTCCTTTCCCCGTTTCCCATGTCCTCTTCCTGCCCTCCCTCTTCCTGCGCCGCCTGCCCGTCCGCTCCACTCGCCGGGCTAGAGCGCCACGGCGTGAACATAGAAAACTGCGACAGCGTAATCGCCCTCGCCGGCAATCCCAACACCGGCAAGAGCACCGTTTTCAACCGCCTCACCGGCCTGCGCCAGCACACCGGAAACTGGCCGGGCAAGACCATCGCCCGCGCCGAGGGGGGATTTTCCTTCGCGGACCGCCGCTACAAGATGGTCGACTTGCCCGGCACCTATTCCCTCCGGTCCGCCAGCCCCGACGAATCTGTCGCCCGCGAATTCATCCTTTTCGGCCAGCCGGATGTAACCGTGATCGTGGTCGACGCCTCCTGTCTTGAGCGCAATCTCAACCTGGCTCTGCAAGTGCTCCAGATTACCGACCGCGCGGTGCTTTGCCTCAACTTGATGGACGAGGCCCGCGCTC
>CALNBE010000325.1 GCA_937874455.1 uncultured Opitutia bacterium
GTGTCCATCTGTGGTTCTCTTTCCCTCCTCGCTAAAATTTCCCCACCCCCCACTCCCTACCCACCACTCCCCATCCGCCCATTCCCTGCTTCCGGCCTTGCCCGCGCAAAGGAAAGCGCTCAAATTCCTCCGCCTCATGAGCAAAGACGCCCCCTCCTCCGCGCTTCCCACCCATCGCGCCCAGCCCGATGCCCAGGGCTTCTTCGGCCAGTTCGGCGGCTCCTTCATTCCGCCCGAGTTGCAGGCGCAAATGGACGAGATCAACCACGCCTACCAGCGCATCAGCCGTAGCTATGATTTCATCCAAGAATTGCGCTCCATCCGCCAGCATTTCCAAGGCCGCCCGACACCCGTTTACTATTGCAAAAACCTGAGCAACAAAATCGACGGCGCACGCATTTACCTCAAACGCGAAGACCTCAACCACACCGGCGCCCACAAGCTCAACCACTGCATGGGCGAGGCCTTGCTCGCCAAATACCTCGGCAAGAAAAAGCTGATCGCCGAGACGGGTGCGGGCCAGCACGGGGTCGCCCTCGCCACCGCCGGAGCCTATTTCGGCATCCCGGTCGAGATCCACATGGGCGAGGTCGATATCGCGAAGGAATACCCCAACGTGGTCCGCATGAAAATTCTCGGTGCCAAGGTGGTGCCGGTTTCCAAGGGACTGAAAACGCTCAAGGAGGCGGTGGGCTCGGCGTTCGAAGCGTATCTGGCCGATCCGGTGAACAGCATTTACTGCATCGGCTCGGTGGTCGGCCCGCACCCGTTTCCCTTGATGGTGCGGGAATTTCAACGGGTCGTGGGCATCGAGGCCCGTGAGCAATTCCTCGAAATGACCGGCGAGCTGCCCGACAATGTCGTCGCCTGCGTGGGCGGCGGCTCCAACGCCATGGGCATTTTCTCCGGCTTCCTTGACGATCCGGTCGAACTCCACGGGGTCGAGCCGCTGGGGCGCGGCGTCAAACTCGGCGACCATGCCGCCTCGCTCAGCTACGGCAGCGAGGGCGTGATGCACGGTTTCAATTCCATCATGCTCAAGGACGAGTCTGGTGCGCCCGGCCCAGTGCATTCCGTCGCCAGCGGACTCGACTACCCGTCCGTCGGCCCCGAGCACGCCTACCTGAAAAGCATTGGCCGAACCCAAGTCGGCACCGCCACCGACACGGAAGCCATCGACGCCTTTTTCCGCCTCTCCCGCCTCGAAGGAATTATCCCTGCCGTCGAAAGCGCCCACGCGGTGGCCTACACCATCAAGCTGGCAAAGGAAAGGCCCACGCAAAACATCCTGGTCAACCTCAGCGGACGCGGCGACAAGGACATCGACTTCATCATGCAAAACTTCGGCGAATACGCCGACCGCGACTACTAAACCGCAAAGGAAATTTCCTCCGCCATGTTCCGCCCGCGCTACATCCTGCCAATCCTCGTCGCGCTGGGCATTTTGTTCGGTTGCATCTTCGGACTGCCCCGCTTCGACCCGCAATACGGCGCCGAGCGCACAGTGGACAACCTGCTCGATGCCTTCGAGGAAAACGACATGGAGGTGCTCGCGGAATGCCTGGCCGCAGACTATCGGGATTCGAGCAAACTCTCCCGGGAGGAAATTCTCGACTTCGCCCGCGCGCTCCGGCGCGTCATGCGCTCCTGCACCGTCCGCCGCCCGCAGACCTCGGTCACACTGAACGAGGACAAAACCAGCGCGACAATCGTCCGCCAGCTCACCCTGCGCACCAGCGGTATCGGCCCCGCCCAGCAAATGCTCCAAGACTTCAACGGCGGCACCGCACCCGCCACTTTCACCTTGCGCCGCAATTCCAACAAAGCCTGGGACTGGAGCATTGTTTCCATCGAAACCCCCTACACCCAACGCGCCCCCGGTTACAAAAAGCGCGTCGAAAAACTCGCCCGCCAACTCGACGAATTTGCGCCCTGAAAATTTCCTCCGCGCCTAGGAGAGGCAAGAGGTCGGGAATCGGGCAAAGGAAACCCATCGCAACCCTCGACAAGTAAGGATAAACGTTCTCAAGCCCGCAAGGAAACAGGCAAGGAATACAACATGCCTGCCCAAGTCCTTCCACCTTTGCCAGCCAAGCATTTGTTCCGAAACGTGTTGCCAATCTTGGCCCGTATTGCACCCTGTGGCTTTTTATCGATATTTTGCAACTTATGGAAATGCGTCCAACACTCCTAACAGATCATTCGCAACTGCTCGCACCTTTACTACGAATACTTGGTTATTTTTGTTTGGTAGGGATGGGCTGTGCCGCCATCACTTATGATGCGTGTGCAGCAGATGCCCTGCTTTTCTCGGAACATTCCCTTGTCGAAGTCATACAAGGTGGCCTTTTGTTTTTCAGCACCTTGCTTTGTCTTTCAATTTGGCGAAAGAAAGGGAGCTTTGTTCATTCCGCCCGTCTCATGGGGGCATTTTTCCTTGCCTCTCTGTTTCGAGAAACTGACGGCTTGCTGGACTGCCTCCTTTTTCATGGAAGCTGGAAGGCCTTTGTATTTCCGCTCGTTGCCTTGGCACTGGCGATTTCTTGGAGGAATCGCCGCGAGCTGTTGACGGAAATCAGCCGCTATATTTCCACCAACGCCTGCGGCCTTTTTATCGGGGGGGGCATGACCACCTATCTTTTTTCCCGCTTCTTCGGACGGAGTTTTATTTGGGAACATATCATGCGGGAAAATTATGTCCGCAACGTGAAAAACGCCGCGGAGGAATCGATTGAGCTGCTGGGGTATATTTTCTTGTTTTGCGCCACGGTCGAGCTGGTGCTGCTGGCCCGTCGGACCCTCGTTGGCGGCGCGGAGAAAAATCCCGCCGAACAGGTGGCTGCGTCCGGCAAATAATGTTCTCGGTGGCCGGGTGCCAAAGCGCGCAACTGGAGCGGAGAGGAAATTTTCCTTTGCTTCAGACTAGCCGCTTGTCGGCAAATTCCCGCAGAATCGCGCTGATCGTCTGGGTGTCCGTCTCCGCGTAAACCTTCGCTATCAGCTCGTCCAGGTCCGCTTTTTTGCAACGGCGTAACAAGTAGCGCACCTCGGGAATCACCGCCGGACTCATGCTCAACGAGCCCGCGCCCAACGCGTATAGCAGCGGCGCAAAGGACGGATCGCCCGCCAGTTCACCGCACACGCCAATTTCAATTTTTTTGCGCCGCGCCGCGGTAATCACATGTCGCAGCACCTGCAGCACCGCCGGATTGCAGGGGTTATACAAATGTGCAATCCGCTCGTTGCCCCGGTCCACCGCCAGCATGTACTGCACCAAGTCGTTGGTGCCGATGCTGAAAAAATCGCAATGCTCCGCCAGAAGTTCCGCGGAAATCGCCGCGCTGGGAATTTCAATCATCGCGCCCAGGGGAATTTTTTCATCAAACGGCACACCCTCGGCGCGCAGCTCCGTCCGAATTTCCTCCCAAAAGGCTTTCGCCTGCAAAAGCTCGTCCAGCGAGGAAATCATCGGAAACATCACCTTGATCCGGCCAAACACACTGGCCCGGAGAATGGCCCGCAACTGCAGGCGAAACCAGGCCTTGTTTTCCAGACAATAACGGATCGCCCGGAACCCCATGAAGGGATTTTCCTCCGCGTTCTGCTCCACTTGCAGCGCGCTGTGCTGCTTGTCCCCGCCAATGTCCAGTGTGCGCACAATCACCCGTTCTGGTGCCACTGCGGCGATCAAATCCCGGTAGGCCACAAACTGCGTTTCCTCGTCCGGCACCTGCTGTTGCTGCCGGAGGAAAACCGCCTCCGTCCGAAAAAGTCCCACGCCCGCCGCATGGTATTTGGCCATCGCCTCGCCATCCTCCACCCCGTTTACGTTGGCCGAAAGTTTGAAGGGCATCCCGTCGGCAGTGACATTTTCCGTGCCGACTTCCGCCATTACTTTGCGCTCGAAATCCCCATGCATGCGCTCCAACTGGCGGTAGCGTTCCAGCGTGTCGGTCTCGGGGTTGATAATCACCAGGCCCGCATAGCCGTCCACCAGCACCCAGTCCTCCCGGTGGATTTGCGTGGTCGCATCCCGCAGACCCACCACTGCCGGCACACGCAGGGAACGCGCCATGATCACGGCGTGACTGGTCCGGTTCCCGCCGTCTGTCAAAATCGCACTCACCCGCCCCACTTCGAGGTAGGCGGTGTCCGAGGGGGCCATGTCCTCCGCCACGATGACGCAGCGCTCGGTCACATCCGCCAAGGTCCGGCGCGACAGCCCCAACATATTGTGCAAAATACGGATAGAGACGTCGCGAATGTCCCCAACCCTTTCCTTGAAATACTCGTCATCGAGCTTGGAGAAAAACGCGATGTACTTCTCCGCCACCACTTGGAAAGCATGCTCGATGTTGTACCCGGTGCTGCGCATCGTCTGCAGCGTCTCGTCGATCAAGGCCGGATCGTCCAGTACCAGCAGGTGCGCGTCAAAAATCGCTGCCTCGCCCTCGCCCAAGCGACCGGCCACCGCCTCGCGCAACTGGCTGATCTGGCGGCGGGTTTCCAATAACGCCTGCTCAAACCGACGGGTTTCTTCGGGAAATTTCTCCTCCGCCACTTGATAGCAAGGCACATCCAAACTGTTCTGGAGAAAAACAAACGCCGGCCCCTGCGCCACGCCGGGCGCGGCGGCGATGCCCTTGAGTCTTTTTTCCTGTGCTGTTTTTGCGGCGGCCATATGGGAAACGGGCCTACGATGCGGGCTCATCGCCCGAGCACAATGCCAGAATCCGCCAGCCGGGGAAAAACGCGGGATTTCCTCCGCGACTTACAGGAGCACGAAGCCGTATTCGTCCGAGATGAGACGTCCGTCAAAATCGGGGGCAACCAATGCGGTACTCGCCACTTTTTCCCCTGCGTCACGCGCTGCTGAAGCCCCGCCAGATGCTTTGGGAGCACCCGGCGACAGACCTGTTTCCCGCAACGCAACTGTCGTTGTGCCGGACATTGCCGAAGGCAGGGCCGCCAGTCCATTTTCCCTTGCTGAGGCCACCACCGACACCGGCGGTTCTGCAAGCTCCCCTGTCATTGCCTCTGTTAACCTGCTTTCAGCGGCTGACGCAGAGGGTGCGTCCGAAGAGGAAAAATAAGCTGACGGCAGGTTTGTCCCCATTGGCACCTGCGTCTGAAACAATCCCACGCACAAAAACAACACCGAGGCGTTCATCAACATCGCCCCGCTGCGGCACACCTGCCCAAAGGGCAGCAACCGGAAATTCAGCCGCGGATTGCGCCGGCAGGCGGCCGCCTGCATCCGGTCCAGACATTGGTACTGCCGGAGCAGATTGCGATAATGCACCGACTCCGAAAGCGCCTGCTTGAACGCCTGCAAATCCGTCCCGGACAGTTCCCCGTCCAAGTACTCGTTTAGCAGTTCCTTGAAGCGTTTTTCGTTCATGCAAAGTCTTCTCCCATCAACTCCCGCAGCGCTTCCCGCGCCCGGGCAATCCGGCTTTTCACCGTGCCAATCGAGAGGCCCAAAGTTTCCGCAATGCTTTCATAGTCCATGTTCTTCACATTGCGCAGCACCAAGATTTCCCGATGGGAATCCTTCAGCTTTTCCATGCAAAGGGCCACCTGATCAACAAATTCCTGATTCACCGTGCTTTCGCTCGGCGTCATTTCCGCGTCCGGCAGCAAATCGACAAAGGTCATGTCGCTTTCATCACTCAGCGGACAATCCAAGGAAAAAGACATGTCCCGCTTGCGCCGCCACCAGTACCAGTACCGGTTCCGCGCCAAATTCGTCGCAATTTGATACAACCACGTCGAAAAAGAAGCCGTGCCCCGAAAATTCTCCAAGCCGCGCTGGGCGCGAATAAAAGTGTCCTGCGTCACTTCCTCCGCGTCCTGGCGGTTGCGCAACAAGCTGAACACTTTTGCAAAAATTCGATCCTGATACAAAACCACCAATTGATTGAATGCTTCCGCGTCACCGGTGCGGGCGCGCTCAAGTGTGGATTGTTCGTGATCAGTCATGGCAACGGTTTTGTGAAAGGGTAAAACGAGATGAGAAGATGCAGCGAAGTTGAACGGGAAGACACCTGTTCGCAAGTTTTGTTTCGCTTCCTTTGCCGCGCCCCACCCAATGCTCCTTTATTGTCATTCACACAAATTTTCTTTCCTTCGGCGCTTTTCCTTCGTCATGCGCGCCTTTTTCCTCCTCGCCTTGTTGCTGCCGCTGTCCGCCCAACCAGCCGCCCAAACCAAGGTCGAACTGCTCGCCGACCACTCGGTCGTCACGCCGGGCCAGCAGCTGCAAATCGGGCTCCGCCTAGTCTCCCCGCCTCATTGGCACACCTACTGGAAAAATCCCGGCGACGCCGGCAGCCCAACCGAAATCACTTGGGAAAAACAATCCCGCGCCACCGTCGGTGACTGGCAATGGCCCGCCCCGCGCCTCTTCCGCCAGGACACCATTTACAATTTCGTTTACGAGGGCGACACTCTCATCCCGATTCCCCTCACCATTTCCTCCGCCGCCACACCGGGCGAAAAAATCACCCTCCGCGGCAACGCGGCCTGGCTGGAGTGTGACGACAGCAGTTGCCACCCGCAGGAGGCCCCGGTCAGCCTCACGCTCACGGTCGGCGAAAAACCAATCCCCGCCCACACCGACCGTTTCGCCAAAGCCCGCGCCGCCCTGCCGGTCGATTCCGCCGCTTGGAAACTTTCCTCCGCCCGCCAAGGCGACACGCTTTCCCTCCGCCTCACTCCGACCTCCGCCGAGGCCAACACCGCCGTCTCCGGCATCCGGTTTTTCCCCGCCGACGAGCAAGTCCCCGCTTCCGCCGAACCGCAAATCACCACCGAGGGAGCCACTCGCGTCCTCACTTTCAATATCGCCAACGCCTACAAAAAAGACGGCTCCGCGCTCGCCGGAGTCCTCACCGCCACCAATTCCTGGCTGACCAATAATCCCGCCGCCACCGCCCTCGCGGTCAGCGTGCCATTTTCCTCCGCGCCACTTTCCTCCGCGGCTGTGACTCCGGCCACGCCCGCCGTCGCGGAGGAAAAACCCGCTGACACCCCGGAATGGGGCGAATGGTCCCTCGCCAAACAGGAGCAATTGCTCGCCGGGGGAAAACTCCTCTACATCGACTTCACCGCCCGCTGGTGCGCCACCTGCCAGGTCAACAAGCGCGTGTACAGCGACCCGCAACTCGCCGCCGCCTTCCGGCAAAACAACGTGGTCACGCTCAAAGCCGATTGGACCAAAAAGAATCCAGAGATCGCCGCCGAACTCGCCAAATACCAGCGCGCCGCCGTGCCGTTTAACGTCTTTTTGCAAAGGGATCGCCCGCCCGTCATTCTCCCCGAATTGCTCACCGTGGGCAACGTGCTCGCCCATCTCGATGTCGCACTGGGCCAGGCCGAAGCCGCGCCGGTGGAAAAGCCCGCCGACACGGCCTTTCCTGTGCAAATTTTCTTCGCCTTCGTTGGCGGCCTCATCCTCAACCTCATGCCCTGCGTCTTTCCAGTGCTGGGGCTGAAAATCATGAACTTCGTCGGTCAGGCCGGCGAGAACCGGAGGAAAATCGTGCTGCACGGGCTGGTTTTTACCGGCGGTGTGCTGCTGAGTTTCTGGGCACTCGCGGGAGTATTGATGCTCCTCCGCAGCCGCGGCGCCAATCTGGGCTGGGGCTTTCAACTTCAGGAACCGGGCTTCGTCATCGCCATGGCCGTCCTGCTGCTGGTGTTCGCGCTGAACATGGCGGGCGTTTTTGAAATCGGCGGCAAGGCCGTGGGCATCGGCAGCAACCTCACCGCCAAGTCCGGTTTGCAGGGTTCGTTTTTCTCCGGGGTGCTGGCCACCGTCATCGCCACGCCCTGCGCCGCGCCTTTCCTCGCCCCGGCGCTGGGAGCCGCGCTGACCCTGCCTCTGGGTTCCTCCTTCCTCCTTTTCACCGCCATCGCGCTGGGACTTTCCCTGCCCTACCTGCTGCTCTCCGCTTTTCCTTCGCTGATCAACCTGCTCCCGCGTCCGGGTCCGTGGATGGAATCCTTCAAACAGGGGCTATCCTTCCTGCTCTTCGCCACCGTGCTCTATTTGCTCTGGGTGCTCGCCGCGCAGGTGGACGCGGGTTCGCTCCAAATTTTCCTCGGCATGGCCGTCATCGCCTTTGCCTGTTGGATCTATGGACGCTGGGGCGCGCCCTGGCGCACGGCCAAAGTCCGCGCCACCGGCACCGGCCTCGCCGCCCTGCTCTTCCTGGGCACCTGCTTTTACTACTACACGCTGCTCCGGCAGGACTGAGCAACTGGCCCCGAAAAATTTTCGCCGCGCCACCAAACCGCGGAGGAAAATCCGCCCTAGCGGGCCAGCGTTTCGCGGCGCAAATCAAAGCGCAACGGCAGCGGTTTTCCTTCGCACAACCAGTCGGCCAGCAATTGCGCGCAGGTCGGCCCCCAAAAGGTGCCCTTCGGCCCCAGTCCGCTGAAAAGATGCATCCAGGGGAATTTCGGATGAGTGCCGCAAAATGGATGACTTCCCCGCACGCAGGGGCGCACCCCGGCGCGATGCTCCACGACTTTTGCCGCGATAGGCACCTTGAAAAATCCCTCCAACCGCGCCTGCAACTCCGCCTCCACTCCCGGCGTCGGACGGCTGTTGATCAGCTTCCACTCCCAAGTCGAACCGCAGCGCCAGCGTCCGCCACCCAAGGGAATCGCCCAGCCGCCGCGGTTTAAAATTTCCCCCGCGCCCGGCAGGCTGGTCTGGCAGTCGATGATTTCTCCTTTCGCCGGCTGCCAGGGCAGCCAGTCCCAGCACTGGTACAACCCGGCCTTGTAGCCGTTGCAAAACACCACGCCCTGCCGCGCCTGCCAGCCTTCCCAAAAAATTCCTCCGCGCCCGTCGGGATCCATTTTCCCCGGATGCACCACGCCCTCCAACAGCACCCCTCGACGGCGCAGCCAGTCCGCTTCCAAGTCCAGCAGCAACGGCAAATCCACCCAGCCGCCTTCGCCAATCACAAAACTGCCCAGCGCGTCGTTGACCGGCACCGCCGTGCTGTCCGGCGGACAATCCTCCGACATCAGCGCCGCATATTCCTCACCCGCATAACGCTGCGCCTTCAACGCAATTTCCTTTGCCGAATCGTAAACGCGGCGGATGGGCATCGGAGTGAAAAAACGCTTCCCGTGCTCCCGCTCCAGCCGAGCAAACAGCGCCTTTGAGTTTTGCAAAAGTTCGGGAGTTCCCTCCGCCAGCCGCAGACGCATCCCGGTGATCGGATTGAGCAAACCCGCCGCGACGCGCGACGACGATGCCCGTTGCGCGTCATCCACCACCAGCACGCGCTTCCCCCGCTCCAACAAATCCCGCGCCAAAAACGTTCCGGCCAGCCCCTGGCCAGCAATGAGGAAATCGATCGTTTTCTCGGGGGAAACCATGCCACCGAGAAAAACCATCATTCCCGCCAAACTCAATCTCCGAGACGCCGGATCGCGTCTTTTCCTCCGCGCCAGGCACCCGCGCTTTCCGCTTGGCAACCCGGTTGGCATAAATCAAACGCCTCCCTGATGAAACTGATCGAGGCCGTCATCGTCATTTTGTTCGCCGTCGTGCTGCTGCAGGACGTGCTGCATCTGCTGGGGCGGCGCGCGCTGCTCTATCCGTTTTATATCGTGCTCGGTCTGCTGCTCGGGCCGGTGATCACGGCGGACGCGGCCGAATTTCTGGGCAAGCTGGGCGAATTTGGCTTCATCTTCCTCCTCTTCCTTATCGGACTCGAAATCGAGCTGCCCGACTGGCGCGAGGCGGGCCGCGCCCTGCTGCTGGGCATTGGCTGGGTGCTCGCCCACACGGTGCTGCTGATTCCCATCGGGCTGCATCTGGGACTTTCCCTTGAAAACACCCTGATCTGCCTGACCGCGCTCACCGCCTGCTCGGTCGGCATGGCCCATTCCTCATGGGAACATTTCCCCCACCAAAGCACCCACACCAAACAGCGCATGCTGCTCTGGATGGTCGCGCTCGAAGTGCTGGCGGTGCTGCAATTCGCCGCCGCTGAGCCGCTGCTGGAAAACGGCCTGGGCTGGAACTCCACTCTCCGTCTGCTGCTCACCGTGCTCACCATGGTCGGCGTCTGTTGGCTCGCTCCGAAATTCGCCCGCAGCCTGCAAATCGTCATCGAAATCACCGAACGCTGGCGGCTCCATTTTATCGTGCTGCTGGTGCTGGCCGCCGCCGCCTTCGGGGAACGCCTCGGACTCTCCGCCCCCAAGACCGCCTTTTTCCTCGGCCTCTTCATCTCCCGCGCCACCCATGAATCGCTGGCACTCGAAAAATACCTGCAGCCCATCGGGCAGAATTTGCTGATTCCGGTTTTCTTCATCGTGCTGGGCCTGCAGGTGCCGCTGTCCTCCCTTTGGTCCGTCTCCGGTCTCTGGGCGCTGGGCACTTGCGTGGCGATGCTGCTGTGGCGTTTTCTGCTTTACCGGGCAGTTTTCCACCGGGCCATCGGCGACAACTCCCCCGGTGTTTTCCACCTCGTCGGCCCCAATCTAAGCCTGGTCGCGCTAGCCGTGCACCTGCTGCACAAGTCCGACCTCGCGGGCCCCGCGGTCAACTGGCCAATCCTTACCGGACTGCTCTTCACCACCGCCAGCATTTTGCTGCTCCCCAGGCCACGTCCGGCCTGAGCGTGCCTCACTTCAGCAAGGGCAGCGCGGCGCGGAGGAAATTTTCCCCTCCGGCGAGAAACACCAAATTTTCCGGGCGCGGGGAAAATTGCCGCAAAGGAAACGGCTCCCGCTCGAGGAAAACCATCCGCCGGCCCGCCGCCGCCAGCAGGGCGTGCGCCGCCGCAATGTCCCACACTTTCGTGTTGTGGTCCACGCCGCCGTCAAAATGCCCCAGCGCGTTATAGGCCAGGTTGAGCGCGGCGCTGCCCAGGCAGCGGGCGGTGTTTTTCAGCAGCAGGGGAGTCAGCTTGCGCAGATATTCCTCCGGCATGGGAAAATGAAAGGTCACCAGGCTCTTGTTGTCGAATTCCGCCGCGCCGCCCGCCGTCACCGGCTGGCCGTCCGACTTGATGCCCAGGCCCGGCCCGCCTTCCAGCAGACGGCGGCCCAAGTGATCGTAAATCCAGCCGTAAACCGGCACGCCGTCTTCCAGCAACCCCAGGGAAATGCCGCACAACGGCACGCCGCGCGCATAATTGTTCGTCCCGTCAATCGGGTCCAGCACCCAGCAAAAACGCGCGGTCAGCTCCCGGGATTTTTCCTGTGGCAAATCTTCCTCCGAGACGCAGTCGTCCTCCGGGAAGGCGGCGCGCAGGGCTTGGGTAATTTCCTTCGACAAGGTCAAATCCGCCTCCGTCACCCGGGTCGCGTCAGGCTTCCAGTGGCTTTCCACCCGGCCCAGCATCGCGGCAAAATACGCCACTTGGCGCAGCACCAGCGGCGTCGCGGCGAGGATCCTTTTTTCTTTGGCAACTGGCATGATGCGCCATCGCTACACGATCGCCTTTTCGGCGGCGACAACTTTTCCTCCGCGAAAAATTCCTTTGCGGCCTACTTTTTGCCAAACAATCCCTCCCGCAGCAGCGGCTTCCCCTGCTCCTTGTCCCAGTAGGCAAACATCGCCTTCCAGTCCCACAACGTCCACGGAATGCCATTTTCCTCCGCCAGCTCCCGCACGTCCCGCGCATACCGGTTCCGGTCCTCCAGACGGGCCAGAATGATTGCGCCAAACTCGCCGAGATGCACCGGGCGGCCGTAGGTTTTTGACCAGCGCACCGCGGAGGAAAAATGTTTCCGCAGCGCTTTCTTCGAACAGGGGTTTTCCCCGGCGGGCCGGGTGTTGTACTCCCGCGCAAAGGAAACCAGATCGCCGCGCCCTTGCAGCGAAGCCGGCAGTTCCAGCGGCTCCGTTGGCGGGCCGGGATAACGCACGCCTTTGAGCGCCTGCATCCCGGTCCAGGACGCGCCTTGATGCGTGAAGGGAAACGGCGCGTAATTGTGGACGGTGACAATGATCCGGTCGTCGTCGTCCGGCAGTCGCAAGTTTTCCAATTCCTCGATGCTGCCCCAGCGACCGGGGCTCGCCACCAAGATTCGCTCCGCGTTGCTCTCCCGGATCGCCTTGATCGCCTCGGCGTAAAGCGGATTGGCCCTTTCGGTGGTCAGCGCGTCGTGCGGCTCGTTCAGCAACTCGAACCACAGCGCGGAGGAATGTTTCCGATAGTGGTCGGCGATAATTTTCCAGCCCGCGACAAAATCCGCCTGATGCCGGTCAGGGTCCTTGGTCAACGCATCATAATGATGCCAGTTCAACAGCACATGCATTCCCTTTGCCAGCGCCCGGTCGATCACCGGATCCAATTCCGCCAGCAAGGCCTCGTCAATCACCCGCCGCCCGTCGCGTTCCTTGAAATGATGGTGCCAGGCCACGGGAATCCGAATGTGGTCAAATCCCTCCGCGTGCGCCCGCTCCACGTCCTCCACCGAATGCGGCACGCGCCAGGAATACGGCGGCGGGACTTCCCAGCAGTTGCCGAAATTCACGCCGCGCCTGATTTCCCGGAGCGCCCGGTGCGCGGGCGTGTTCGCGCCAAGGCGTTTGGGGAAAACATACCCCGGCGGCACCGCCGCCTTCGCCGCCACCCGCAGCGTAACCGTGCGCCCGGCCTGCACCGCAAAATCCTGGGAAAGCGGGCGGTTGTTCCAAGCGGAAACCAAGCGCTTTCCTTCAAGCGCCTTTTCCCCTTGGAGAGGCCAGGTGTTCGGAGAAAAATGGCCGTTCCGCCAGCCGCGCCATCGGCCGTCTTCGACATTTTCAAATCCGGGATTTTCCAGCTTCGCTCCCTGGAGGCGCAGCGCGTCGTACAAGACTTCCTTGCGCGCGCCCGCCGGATCCCACGGGCCAAGCAAACTCAGCGTCACCACCGTGTCCGACTCCGGAGTAAAAGTGATTTCCGCCTCCCGCCATTCCTGCCCGGAGAT
The DNA here is from genome assembly GCA_937874455.1 of uncultured Opitutia bacterium. Taxonomy (GTDB): domain Bacteria; phylum Verrucomicrobiota; class Verrucomicrobiia; order Opitutales; family UBA953; genus CALNBE01. The sequence continues at coordinate 12,955 of CALNBE010000325.1, forward strand.
GGGAAACTGCACATCCGCCAGCCGCGCATTTTTCTCCGCGGAGGAAAGCCATGACGCTTGTGTAACCGTGCCGTCTGCCGCCGCCACCCGCAGCGGCGGAGCATCCTCCGGGACTTGCAGCCAGACCCGGGCGTGCGTGGCCGGGGCAATTTTTTCCTCCGCGCCAGCCATCAGGGCTGACAGCGAAAAAACAACAAACAGGGCGGAAAGGAATTTTTTCATGACGGGGTAATGAGAAAATTTACTATGCGCCATCCCGGCGGGCTGGCAAGCGTCCGCCCCTTCCTTGAAGGGCATTTTTGCGCGCAGGAAATCAATTCGACAAAAAAAAGCACCGGGGCCAGCCCGGTGCTTTTTGCGGAAAGAAAATGGGCTTACAGTTTCAACTGCTTCTGCCAGGTGGCGATGGCCGCGTAGGCCAGCTCCAACACCAGTTCACTGGCCTTCGGACCATTTCCTTCGCGCAACGCGGCGATCACGGCTTCATAGGACTTCGCCAACGCCTGCCGGGCAGTCGCGTCCGTCGCAATCGCCTCGGACTGCTGCGCCACGATACCGTCCACGCCTCGGTAAATTTCCTGCAACAGATCATTTCCCGTGCTGTTGGAAAGCGCCCGGTGAAAATCGGCCTGCGCCTTCACGAACTGCTCGTTGTCCGCCGCACGCTGCAAATTCCCCAACGCATTTTCCAATGCTTGCAATTTCCCGGTCGCCTTGAGACCTACAAAAGCGCGGACCGCCCCGGCCTGCAGCATCGCCCAGATTTCCAGCAATTCCTGCTGGGTAGCCGGATCACCTGTGCCGCCGATGCGTCGCAAGGTGTCGCCCAAATAAGTCGGCGAACAGGAGGAAACATAACTCCCCGATCCATTTCGCGTCACCACAAGGCCGCGCCCAGTCAACTGCTTCAACGCTTCGCGAATCACAGTGCGGCTCACATTGTAGTCCGCACAGAGCACCGCCTCTGAAGGAAACTTCTGTCCGATGGCGTACTTGCCGTTGAAAATAGCCCGTTCCATCAACGAAGCCACTTCGTGGCTCCGGTGCTTGGAACCGGCCATGATGACCTTTCGTTTTTCCAGTCGTTCAATGTTCATTTTAGGTTTTTACTTTTGTGATTAACTGGCTTTTCGCCGGAGTAAAATCAATTATCAAGAAAGAGACTACCTCGATAGCGATGAAATGGCAAATGTTAAAAAAACTTATCTCACAAGATTCTTCCTTGAGGATTCCTTTTTTTTATGAAAGAAATATTTTGTTGTTGTTTTGATTTAACAATTAATTTGAACAAAAATTTCAATGTCAATTTTGATATTTTAATTTCTAAAATTCCTCGGTCTCACCAAACAGCGGCCACATTCCCATTGATAAACCCCTAATTTTGCATTTTTCTCCCACTTTTCCTTAAAAATTTCAATTTTCTCATGAAACCCGTAGTTCTCATCATTCGCGACGGTTGGGGCGAAAACCACAACCATGCCCACGATAAATTCAACGCAGTCAAACTGGCCAACCTGCCCGTTTCCCGCCGTATCAGCAAGGAATGGCCGCGCACCGAAATCGCCGCCTGTGGCTTGGATGTTGGACTGCCGGCCGGCATCATGGGCAATTCCGAGGTCGGTCACCAAAACATCGGTGCCGGTCGCATCGTGGACCAGGAAATCGTCCGCATCGACAAGGGGCTCTCCGATCCCAATTTCAAAAACAACCCGACCTTCCGCGCTGCAATCGACAATGTGAAAAAAACCGGGGGCAAGCTCCACTTCTTCGGTCTCGCTTCCGCCGCCGGCGTCCACTCCACCCTGCCGCATCTTTATTCCCTGCTGCAGCTCACCAAAAACGAGGGGCTCGAAAAAGTTTTCGTCCACGCTTTCATGGATGGCCGCGACAGCCCGCCCACCAGCGGCAAGGGCTTCATTCGGGAAATCGAACAACAGATGCAGTCCATCGGCGTCGGCAAAATCGCCAGCGTCGCCGGTCGCTTCTGGGCCATGGACCGCGACAACCGCTGGGAGCGCGTGGAAAAAGCCTACAACGCCCTCACCGGCGGCGAGGCACTGGAAGCAGTTTCCGCTGAGGCCGCCGTCCAAGCCTACTACGACAAACCGCTCGACGCCTCCCGCCACGGCGACGAATTTGTTCTGCCGACCCGCGTCGTCACCGCCCCCGGCCAGCCGGTGGCCCTCATAGAGGACGGCGACAGTGTGATCTTCTTCAACTTCCGCGGCGACCGCCCGCGCGAAATCACCCGCGCCTTCATCGATCCCGAATTCTCCGGCTTCGCCCGCCCCAAGCTGCTTCAGCTTTTCTACGCGACGATGACCGAATACCAAAAAGGCCTCTGCCCGAACGTGCTTTTCCACAAGCCGCCGAAAATGGTCAACATCCTCGGCGACTGGGTCGCGCAAAAGGGCATCGCCCAATTCCGCACCGCCGAGACGGAAAAATACCCGCACGTCACCTTTTTCTTCAACGACTATCGCGAAGAGCCCTTCCCCGGTGAAGACCGCGAGGTCGTGCCCAGCCCAAAAGATGTCGCCACCTACGACCTCAAGCCGGAAATGAGCAGCGTGGGCGTCACCGCCGTTGCCAAAAAAGCCATCCTCAGCGGCAAATACGGCTTGATCGTCATCAACTACGCCAACGCCGACATGGTGGGCCACACCGGCTCGTTGGAAGCAGCGGAAAAAGCCTGTGAAGCGGTGGACAAGGGACTCGGAGAACTGCTCGCCGCCATTGACCAAGTCGGAGGGAAAGCCCTCGTTTGCGCCGACCACGGAAATTCCGACCAGATGTGGGAACCAGAAGCTCATTCCGCCCACACCCGCCACACGCTCAATCCCGTTGAAGTCGTTATCTACGGCGAGGGCTGCAAAGGAAAACACCTGCGCCAAACCGATGGCCGCTTGGCCGATATCGCGCCGACTCTGCTCGACCTGATGAGCCTGCCCAAGCCCGCGGAAATGACCGGGAAGTCCCTCATCGAGAGCTAATTAATCAACATATCTCACTTCAAGAGAGCTTCTTGCGATGCAGGTGGCTCTCTTTTTTATGCCCGGCTCTGATCGGAAAATTAGGCAAGCTAATCCCAAATTCAAGAAGTTAACTTATCTTCATCCTTTGATAATATCAAGTTGCCTTTCGCAATTCGTGAGATTTGTTCTCAAAACGTGAACACCACTACGTCTCCTTCCCATTCCTCCGCCCCTGCTGCGGATTCTGTGCGCGCCGGTTTTTCCTCCGGGCCTTGGACAGAGAAAATCGACGTTTACGACTTCCTCGTCCGCAACATTTCCCCCTACGCGGGCGAGGCCGATTTCCTTTCCGGTCCTAGCAAAAACACCGCCTACCTTTGGGAATTGGCCAAAAAAGCCCTCAAGGAGGAACGCGACAACCAAGGCTGCCGCGCCATCGACCCCGCAACCATTTCCACCATTACCAGCCACAGCCCGGGCTACCTCGACCAGGCCCGCGAGGTGATCGTGGGACTCCAGACAGATGAGCCGCTCAAGCGCTCCATCAAGCCTTTCGGCGGGGTCAACGTGGTCCGCAACGCCCTCAAGGAGCGCGGTCTCGAATTGCCAGCGAACGTCACCGAAATCTTTCAGTACGCCACAAGCCACAACGACGCGGTTTTCGCCGCCTACGATGCCGAGGTCCGCGCCTTCCGCTCCAAGCACATTCTCACCGGCCTCCCCGACAACTACGCCCGCGGGCGCATCATCGGCGACTACCGCCGCCTCGCTCTCTACGGCACCGCCCGCTTGATCGCGGAGAAAAAGGCCGACTTCGCCAAACTCGACGCCGACTCCATGAGCGATCACCTGATCCGTCTGCGCGAGGAGGTCAGCCAGCAAATCAGCGCGCTCAAGGAAATCGAAAAAATGGCCGCCGCCTACGGTTGCGACATTTCCCTCCCGGCGCAAAACGCCCGCGAGGCGGTCCAGTGGGTTTACTTCGGTTATCTCGCCGCCGTCAAGGAACAGGACGGCGCCGCCATGTCCCTCGGCAATGTCTCCTCCTTCCTCGACATTTTCATCGAGCGCGATCTGCGCAACGGCACCCTCACCGAGGCGCAGGCCCAGGAAATCATCGACCAGTTCGTCATGAAACTTCGCCTGGTCCGCCACCTCCGTCCCGCCGCCTACGACGAAATTTTCGGCGGCGACCCGACTTGGGTCACGGAATCCATCGGCGGCCAGCTCCACGACGGGCGCACCAAAGTCACCAAGACTTCCTTCCGCTTCCTCCAGACACTTTACAATCTCGGCGCCTCGCCCGAGCCCAACCTCACCGTGCTCTGGTCGCAAAACCTGCCCGACGGTTTTAAAAAATTCTGCGCCCAAGTCTCCATCGACACCTCTTCCGTCCAGTATGAAAACGACGACTTGATGCGGCGCGTCCGCGGCACCGACGACTACGGGATCGCCTGCTGCGTTTCCCATCAGGCCATCGGCAAGGCCATCCAGCACTTCGGCGCCCGCGCCAATCTGCCCAAGGCCCTCCTTCTCGCCCTCAACGCGGGCCGCGAGGAAATCGACGGCACCCAGGTGCAGGGGCTGACCGCAGGCCCGCTCCAGTTCGACGCGGTGATGGAAAACTTCAAAAAATCCCTCCGCGAGCTGGCCCGCGTTTACGCCAAAGCCATGTTCATCATCCACTCGATGCATGACAAATATTACTACGAAAAGGCTCAGATGGCGCTGCTCGACACCGACCCGCACATCGACATCGCCTACGGTGCAGCGGGCATTTCCATCATCGCCGATTCCCTCTCCGCCATCAAATACGCCAAGGTCACTCCCGTCCGCAACGAACAGGGCATCGCCACCGGCTTCACCATCGAGGGCGACTTCCCCAAATACGGCAACGACGACGACCGCGTCGATCACCTCGCCCAGGAAATCGCCCACTGCTTCATCACCGAACTGCGCCGCCATCGCGCCTACAAGGAGGCCAAACCGACCCTTTCCCTTCTCACCATCACGTCCAATGTGATGTATGGGAAAAACACCGGAGCCACGCCCGACGGCCGCGCCGCTGGCGAGCCTTTCGCCCCCGGGGCCAACCCGATGCACGGGCGCGATTCCCATGGCGCGATTGCTTCGCTCAACTCCGTCGCCAAACTCAACTACCACGATGCCGAGGACGGAATTTCCAACACCTTCTCCATCGTGCCCAAGGCGCTCGGAGCCACCCGTGGCGACCAGATCGACAACTTGGTCGGCATGATGGACGGCTACTTCGCCAACAACGCCCACCATCTCAATGTCAACGTGCTCAACCGCGACACCCTGATGGACGCCTACCAAAATCCGGAAAACTACCCGCAACTCACCATCCGGGTCTCCGGCTACGCGGTCAACTTCACCCGCCTCTCCAAGGCGCATCAAATGGAGGTCATCACCCGCACCTTCCACGAGGCGATGTAAAACACCGTTTTCCTCCGAGGACGAATGGGACGCCCAAAACGTTTCATTCGTCCTTTTTCTTGCCCAAATTTCCCTTCCCGTTTCAGCATCGTCGCATGACGCAACTGCGTATCCATTCCATCGAAACCCTCGGCGCCAACGACGGGCCGGGGCTTCGCATGGTGGTCTTCACCCAAGGTTGCCTGATGCGCTGCGTCTATTGCCACAACCCCGACACACTCGACCCGCAGGGCGGCCAGTTGGTGGAAATCGACGAGCTGGTGCAACGCGCCCTCCGGCAAAAAAATTACTTCGGCAAAAACGGCGGCGTCACCGTCTCCGGCGGCGAACCTTCCCTCCACCGCGTGGTGCTCGCCGAATTTTTCCGCCGTCTCCACGCCCACGGCATCCATACTTGCCTCGACACCAACGGACTGTTCCTCGACGACGAACTGCGCGCGCTCTACGCCGAAACCGACTTGGTGCTTCTCGACATCAAACACATCGACGACGAACACCACCGCCGCCTCACCGGCGTCTCCAACGCCACGCCGCTCGCCGTGGCCGACTTCCGCGAGCGCTCCGGCCAACCAATGTGGCTGCGCTACGTGCTGGTGCCGGGTTGGAGCGACCAGCCGGAATTCTTGGAAAAATGGGCCCGTCACTTCGCCGCCTTCCGCATGGTCGAGCGCGTCGAAATCCTGCCCTACCATTCCCTCGGAGCCCATAAATGGCGGCACCTCGGCCTTTCCTATGCGCTGGAGGGCATTTCCCCGCCCTCCGCCGCCGCCAAACAACAGGCTCTCGACATTTTTTCCCGCCACCTGCCCAAGGTAATCCTGCGCTGATTTTCGTTGCGCAATCGGCACACTATTGCACTCCCAAACGCCTGATTTTTGTTTGGAAACAAATATGTCGCAGCCGTGCTCCCAGTCCGCAACTTCTGAAAAATCCGCCTCCGGCGGCGGCCGCCGCCTGCCCGGTCTCCTGCTCCACTCCCGCCACGGCGGCGTGCTCCTCTTCAGCGCCCTTTTCATTCTCGTTTCCCAAATCATCCGCCTCGGCCTTTTCCTCCGCAGCTGGGACACCTTGAGCTGGGATTGGACTCTGCCCGCGAGTTTCCTCATCGGCCTCGGCTTCGACTGCCTGATGGCGATGTTCTTTTCCCTGCCCCTTGCTTTGCTCCTCGCGCTCGTCCCGGCCCGCTGGTTTTCCCTCCGCTGGTTTCGCAGCACCATCCACACGTTTTTTATCCTCGCGCTGGCGTTGATGATCTTCGGCGCCATCGCCGAATGGGTTTTCTGGAACGAGTTTTTTGTCCGCTTCAATTTCATCGCCGTCGATTACCTCGCCTACACCCGCGAGATCGTCGGGAACGTCTGGCAAACCTTCAACCTGCCCGTCCTCGCCCTCGCTCTCTTCGCCACCACCGGCCTGATCTACGCGCTGTTTCTTTCCACTGGCTTCATGCGCCGCTGGCTTTCCTCCGCGGCCTCCACCGAGCGCGGACGCTGGCTGGGACTCGTCCTGGTGCTGCTGCCCAACTCCATTCTCGCCAGCCTGCCCTTGCTCGTCGGCACCATTTCCTCCGCGTCCGCTCCCGCCGCCGAGGAGGAACCGCTGGAAAAAATCTCCCAAGGGCTGCGCCACTTCGCCGCCGTGGCTCCCGATTTTGAAAACGCCTACAATATCGAGCTGGCCAAAAACGGCGAGTTTTCCCTGCTCGCCGCCTACCTGAGCAACGATCTCGACTATCCCAGTTCCTACCCGCTGCTGCCGCGCGACACAGCCTTCGCCCGCCTCCGCGAACTGCTCGCCCAGGACAACACCACTTTCCTTTCCGACGATGTCACCGACATCACCCGGCGCGTTTCCTCCGCCGCGCCCGAGCGCCGGCTCAACGTCATCCACATCACTGTCGAAAGCCTCGGCGCCGACAATCTTCCCGCCTATC
>CALNBE010000326.1 GCA_937874455.1 uncultured Opitutia bacterium
GTCCGCGCAGTTGGAGTCGCAACTGGCGGCGGACCTGAGTGCGACCCGCAAGTTCAAGGTGGTGACGCGCCGGGATCTGGACACGGTGCTGAAGGAGCAGGATTTGTCGGCCTCGGGCAATGTGGACGCGGAGGACGCGGCGAAAGTTGCCCAGCGCTTCAAACTGGCCGGCGCGGCCAGCACGGTGCAGGTGACGGTGAGCGAGTTTCAGGACCGCCTGCAGCGGTTTCACTCCTCGATCCTCGACCAGACGATCACCAAGCGCACCCTGCGTGTCGGCGTCACTGCGGCCCTGCTTGACACCACGACCGGGGTGATCCGGGAGAGCGTGGCGATCCCGCCGCTGACGGAACGGGACTTGGATCCGAAGTTTTCCCAAGTGAAGGATTCGGCCCTGTCGGGCGAGGAACTGTCCGGGGAGCTGGCGCGGCAATTGTCGAAGCGCATCGCGGAGCGGCTGTCCGAGGTGATGTATCCGGCGCGGGTGTTGTCGCGCGCGGGGGAAATTGTGTTGATCAATCGCGGCGACGGCACCGGCATCGCGGTCGGGCAGGAATGGGCGGTTTACGCGACTGGCGAGGCGCTGGTTGATCCCGATACCGGGGAAAATCTTGGCGCGGACGAAGTCTTCATCGGACGGGTGGTGGTCACGGAAGTGCAGCCGAAATTCTCCCGGGCGAAGGTGGTGAAGGATCAGGGCATCGCCCGCGGGCAGATCGCCCGGCTGGCCGCGGCGGTCGACGTCACGACCAAGCCATAGAACCGCGGAGGAAATTTTCTCCCGTGATGCCGCCATCTCGTCAAAGGCAGCGCAGAGAACCGCAGGCCGGATGCCGACGGGCGGCGTTGTTGCTGGCTGCGGGGCTGGCCGGACTTTCCGGCTGCGCCAGCTACGAGGAGGAGGCGCGGGAGATGGTGGCCTCGTGGAGCGCGGGACACTACGCGGTGACGGCGGATTTTGCGGAGAAAAAGGCGAAGGACGCCGGAGACACGGACCGGCTGGTCTGGCAGTTGGAATGGGGTGCGGCGGAGCGCGGCGCCGGACGGTTTTCCCGGAGCCAGCAGGCTTTTGCGGCGGCGAATGAAACGCTGGCGTATTGGGACCGGAAGCCGGATATCAGTCTGTCGGCGGAGACGCTTTCGTTGATTAACAACATGACCTCGCTGCCGTATCGCGGCACCGCTTACGACCGGATCATGGTCAGCACCTATCAGGCGTTGAACTATCTGGCGCTTGGGGAAAATGACAAGGCGCGGGTGGCGTTGAATCAGGCGCTGGACCGGCAGCGGGAGGCCGCGGAGGCGAATGCGAAGCGGCTGGAGAAAGTCAAAGAGGAGGCGGCTTCGGGGGAAAGGGGCAACGGTGACGCCAGTTATGATGTGCAGCGGGCATCGGCGGACGGGCAGCTTTCCGCCGCGTTGCGGGCGAACTACGGGAGCCTGCAGGGAATGCGGGTGTACGGCGACTATGTGAACCCCTTCAGCGTCTGGCTGCACGGGGTGTATTTCATGGCGAACGCGGACGGCAACTCGGAGGTGGAGCGGGCGCACCTGTCGCTGCAGCGGGTCGCGGCGATGGTGCCGGGTTGCGCGGCGGTGCAGGCCGATTTTGCGGCGATCCGGAAAATTCGCGACGAAGGCGGGCCAATCCCGGAACTGACCTATGTGATTTTCGAGACCGGACAGGCTCCGGCGCGGCGGGAGGAGCGCATCGACATCCCGCTGTTTGTGGCGACGGAGCGGTTGCCTTACGTGGGAGCGGCGTTTCCCAAATTGTTTTTCAAAGGAAATTACGCGTCGAACCTGGTGGTTTCTGCGGCGGGCCGGGAGCCGGTGCGGACGGAAACCGTGGCCAGCATGGACAACGTGATTGCCACGGATTTTTCCAACGCCCTGCCGGAGGTTGTGACCCGCACGCTGATCAGCATGGGCATCAAGGCGACGGCCTCGTATGTGCTCAACGCGACCGCCCGGCATCTGCATGAACAAAATTCCGACGAGCCGCTTTATGCCCTGATTTACATCGGCACATTGATTTCCACCAGTGTTTACAGCTATTCGACCACGCAGGCGGACTTGCGGACTTGGTTGACGCTGCCAAAGGAATTCCAGGTGGCGCGGCTGGAAACGCCTCCGGATCGGAAGTTGCGGCTGCTGGCCGGGCAGTCGCCCGCGGTTGACCTGGAGCTGATTCCCGGCAGGGTGAACGTGGTTTACGTGCGGACCACCGGCGTCAACACCCCGCTGACCGTCTCGCAATTTGACCTCTGCCCGCCTTTGGCCGACGCAAAGGAAACCAACCCACAACCCACAACCCACAACCAATCATGAAAACAAAACGTAATTTGCCGGGCTTCCTGCTCCTGCTGGCGGCGGCGGGGATTTTCTCCGGCTGCGCCCAGACCACCGCGAACACAGTGGAGTCGGCGACGCCCCGGGCGCAAATTTCCCCCGAGCAAATGCGCAAGGTGACCACTGATTCCTCGCTTGGCCGGGCAGTGGTGCCGGTGATGCTGAGCACCGGAAAGGCCGACGACGGCAGCACCTTCAAAGTGCAGATCCAGGTGCAAAACCAGACCCGCAGCACTGCCTATGTGAATTACCGGGTGGATTGGTTTGACGCCCAGGGCATGGCGTTGCCCGGCTACAACCCGCCGATGAAACCGCTGGCCATCGAAGGCGGCGAAATCAAATCCATCGCCGCGGTGGCGCCCTCGCCCAAGGCGGTGGACTTCCGGTTCACCTTTCTGGAGCGCAAGGGCGACTGAGCGCGCAGGAAATTCCATTTAACCTCAAAGGAAAATTACCATGAAAAAACTCACATTCTCATTGATGGCTGCGGCGGCTCTGCTAGCTGGCTGCTCGGAGGAAGCGCAATATATCGATTCGACCGGCACGAGCGTGGTGGTCAGCGTCGACAAGGTGGACATCCAGGATTTCAAGATCGCGGCGGACGGCTTGCTGCAGTCGCTTTACGACTCACCTGCGTTCACGAATGCTCCGCGGACTCCGCCGATTTTGGCAATTTCCAAGGTGACCAACGATACCAGCACGCAATTCGAGACGGACATCCTGCTGTCCGAAATCCGCTCCTCCATCACCCGCAGCGGCAAGGCGGAAGTTTCCGCGATCATTGGTTATGGTGGCCGGGCGCAGGACGAGATGGCGAAGGAAGCCAAGGCTGCGGGTGAGTTTGAGGCGGGAAGTGCGCCGGTGAATTTGCGGCCCGATTTTACGCTGACTGGAAAAATCATGGAAGTGAAGGCGAGCGCCGGGCGAACCAAGCAGGTGACTTATGCGTTCCAGATGACTTTGGTGCGGGTCAGCACCGGGAGCATTGTGTGGGAAGAGCAAAAGCTCATCACCAAGCAGGGCACCAAGGCGGCGGTGGGCATGTGAGCCAGTTTTTCCTCCGCCTCAAAGAAAAAACGCGCCCCAACCGGAGCGCGTTTTTTTCTTGGGCGGAATACCGGAGGAGGTTCCTCGGTGCTGGTTAAGCTGGTTGTTGTTGGCTGAGGCAGTGCAAGGCTCCGCCCTCGATGAGCAGGACGCGGCAATCGAGTCCGACGACTTGGCGTTGCGGGAAGCACTCGCGCAGAATGCCCAGCGCGCGGTCATCGCCCGGTTGGTTGTAAATCGGAGCGATGACGGCGTCGTTAACGATGAGGAAATTGGCGTAGCTGGGCGGCAGGTCGCGGCTGGCGAGGCGGAAGGGCTCGGGGAGCGGCAGCTCGACAATGTCGAAGGCGGAACCGGCGGAAGTGCGCAGGGCGCGGAGGCGTTCGCGATTGGCCTGCAGTGGACGGTGGTTGGGGCGAGAGGTGTCGGGCTCGACCACGGTGAGCAGGCCGGAAGGGGAAAAAAAGCGGGTGAGGTTGTCGATGTGGCCATCGGTGTCGTCGTTGGCCAGACCCTCGCCGATCCAGAGGATTTCGTCGATGCCCAGCCCGTCGCGCAGCGCTTGGGCAAAGGCCGCATCGTCGCGTCCGGCGGCGCGGTTGGGATTGTTTTGCACCGCCTCGGTGGTGAGAAGCTGGCCGGTGCCGGAGATTTCGATGCCGCCGCCCTCTAGTTCGAAATCGTAGGCGAAGCGCCGCATGCCGAGAGCCGTGGCGATGCGTGCGGGGATTTGGTTGTCGAGCGCCGCTTCGAATTTTCCTCCCCAGCCGTGGAACTGCCAGTCGGTGAGTGCGACTTCGCCGGTGGCGTCGTTTTTGACGAACAGCGGCCCGTGGTCGCGGCACCAGACATCATTGGTCGGGTGGTCGTAAAAGGTGATGACGGACAAGTCGGCGCGGGCTGCGTTGAGTGCCTGGCGGGCGGCGGCTTGGAGCGGCGCGGCGCAATTGAGACGGACCGGTTCGAAGCGGGAAATGGCTGCGGCGAACTCGGCGAATTTTGCCGGAATCAGGTCGAAATGCCCCGGCCAGAGGGCGGAATTGGACGGCCAGGAAAGCCAGACGGCAGACTGGGGTTCCCATTCGGCGGGCATGCGGAAGCCCTGTTGGCGCGGAGAAAGCTGGGACATGGTGCGAAAAAAGAGGAGGGAGACTTAGGGGGGAAGCAGACGTGAATCAACAGGATTGCGGGAAAAGAATCCGGCGCGGCCCTGTCGGACATTCGTGTATATAATGTTTTTTCATTCAAAATGATGCGAATTGTGCGGAATCGACGATGCGGCGGAGTTAGCCGTTGTCTCGGAACAATTTTTTGGGTCAACTGTTTTTGAGAACAACCTTTTACATTCATGGAACACTCCACTGTCACCGAGACCAAAAACGAATCCGCCTCCTGTTGCGGCGGGGAAAAGCCGGCAGAAGGCTCTTGCTGCTGCGCCAAAAAGTGCTGCTTCCCTTGCGAGCTGACCCTGGCCTTCTGGGTGCTGCGCCTGTGGCTGGGCATCCGTGCGGTGGTGACGGGGTTGGAGAAGTTCGCGGTGAAGCGGACGGTGGAGGTGGAGGACGAGTTTGGGGTTTTCATCGAACAAAGTACCAAGGGGTATGATATCTCCGGGCACCACGGGTTGCCGCCGCCGCTGGTCAAGGGTTTGAGTGACCAGCCGTTGCTCCCGAATTTTGGCCTGACGATTTTCGACGCCACCTTGGGCTACGTGCTGATCGCGCTGGGGGTGACTTTGTTGCTGGGTATTGGCACTCGGATTTCCCTTTTCCTGCAAGGTGTGCTCTACTCCATGCTGACCGTCGGGCTGATCATGCTGAATCAGGACGCGGGCATCGCCTGGCTGGGCGTGCATATTATTTTGGTCGTCGCCGCGCTTTGTCTGGCAAAGCACAATAAGTTGACCGTTCTGAAAAACTATTAACTCCAACCACTGAAAACCCATGTCTCTCGAAAACATTTCCACAGGTTTTAACCGCCGCCGTTTTCTTGCCGCTTCCGCTCTTGCCGGCGCAGGCTTGGTGCTGGCACCGCGCGGCCTGAACGCGCAGAGCGCCAATGTCTCC